>JBGSOQ010000281.1:0-1641 GCA_041739035.1 Ignavibacteriaceae bacterium
ATGGTCAGGTTGAGTATTCAATCGGCAGCGTTAACAGCCGCTTATAAGATCACACATGAAAAGAAATACGCATTAAAAGCCATTGATCATTTCAAAGCTTGGTTTGTTACTGATGAAACTAAAATGAACCCCAATTTACTCTATGCTCAGGCAATTAAGGGAAAATTTACCGGCAGAGGAATCGGTATTATTGATGCTATACATTTGATTGAAGTTGCCAGATCAATTAGGATTATAGAAAACGCGGGTTTGTTTGTCCCTTCTGATTTGAGTGATATAAAAAAATGGTTTGAAGATTTTCTTGGCTGGCTGACAACTCATCAGTACGGACTGGATGAAATGAATGCAAAAAATAATCATGGCACTTGCTGGGTTATGCAAGTTGCTGCGTATGCTCAACTAACTGGTGATGAAGAAAAAATGGATTTATGCCGTAATCGTTTTAAAGAAGTTCTTCTTCCTAATCAAATGGCTGTAGATGGAAGTTTTCCTTTAGAATTAAGCAGAACAAAACCTTACAACTATTCTCTTTTTAATCTAGATGCAATGGCGACGATTTGCCAAATTCTTTCAAATGTAAAAGATAATCTCTGGAATTTTACTCTGCCCGATGGAAGAAATATGAAAAAAGGAATTGAATTTATGTATCCATTCATTGCAGATAAATCAAAGTGGACATATAAGCCTGACGTTATGTTTTTCGAATTTTACCCGGTCCGTCAACCTTCTCTTTTGTTTGGCGGAATGGCCTGCAATGAGGAAAAATTTATTGAATTGTGGAAAACGTTAAATCCCGATCCAGATAACGAAGAAATTATTCGCAATTTTCCAATCCGGCAACCCGTACTTTGGATTGATTAATTTTACCTTTTGAATCATAGTTCAAAATAGATTGGCCCACAAATGAAAAAATATATTACACTGATATTACTTTTATCTTTCTTCTCTATTTCTTATGGACAGGAAGTCCTTAAATCTGTTGGCGAACAGCTAATTAAAAAAGATAAAATATTTAACGAGAGATTTCCGATATACACGGTAAACGGCCAATGGATTTTCAGTGATAAGCCGAATTGGTTCTCAGGATTCACTTCCGGAGAACTTTGGAATTTATACGATATGACCGGCAAAGAAGAATTTAAATCGCGTGCTTTAGTGCATGCTGATAATCTTATCCAATATGCTTCATTGGATAACACTCACGATTTGGGATTTATTTTCTTTAATTCCTGTGTTAAAGCTTATCAGCACACAGGAGATAGAAAATACCGTGATGCAGCAATTGAAGCGGCAAGGATGCTGGTTAAAAGGTACAATCCAAACGGAAATTTTATTAGAGCGTGGGGCAAACTTGGTACGGACGATCGTGAAGGCCTGATGATTATTGATACCATGATGAATCTTGAACTTTTATTTTGGGCAGCAAAAGAAACCAGAGACTACAATATTTATAATGTTGCCTACAAACATGCAATTATATGTATGAATGAAAGTGTTCGCAGTAATTATTCATCGTATCATGTCGTTGAATTTAATCCGCAAACCGGAAGTGTTATAGAGAAAAAGACCCATCAAGGTTTTTCTGATGAATCAACTTGGGCACGCGGCCAAGCTTGGGGTATTTATGGTTTTGCTATTGCT
>JBGSOQ010000283.1:0-5492 GCA_041739035.1 Ignavibacteriaceae bacterium
GCCGCTGCTTTCCAACATGTGTACCGCATCAACCTTAAACTGCCTGTCAAATCTCCTTCTTTCACTCATTGGTAACCTCGTTAAGCATAGTATCGTATTATACGCTTAACTTCGTGTCCCCTTTTTCGGGGCAGGGCCAATCCTCCATATAATACCGGTAATGAACAATGGATCTACAATGATAATGTAAATAATCCTATGCTAAAAGATTGGTTGGGAAAAGAAGTCGGGAAAGATGATTTAACTCGACATGATAAATGGTTATGCATGATTGTCCCAAGATTAAAATTATTAAGGGATTTGCTATCCGATGATGGGGCGATTTTTATTACCATTGATGACAATGAACAACATTTTTTAAGACAATTAATGGATGAGATATTCGGCGAGGAGAATTACTTAGGTACTATCATATGGCAACATAGTGTTCAAGGAAAAGGATATGAAGGGAAGTTTTCCGTTCATCACAATTACATAATCTGTTATCAGAAATATAATAATTTTACACTAAATCTGCTAGATAGGACTGATGAAGATAATACACATTACTCAAATCCGGATAACGACCCTAATGGTCTTTGGAGAAATGGTGATATTAGGAATGCTTTATATCGTCCTAATTTAATTTATGAAGTTAGTACCCCTTCAGGGAAAACAATTAAACCACCTGAGAAAGGCTGGCGTTTTTCTAAAGCAACAATGCAAGAAAAGATGAAACGAAAACAGGTTATATTTAATAAAGATGAAACCCGTTTAATTTTTAAAATATATCTAAAGGATCAAAAAGGTAGAGTTCCGGAAACAATTTGGTTTGCTAAAGACTCAGGAACTACCCGTACTGCAAGCGAACTTTTAAAAGAACTATTTGATGGTAAATCACCTTTTGATACTCCTAAACCAATAGAATTATTAAAGAAAATTATTACTTTAAGTTGTGATAACGGCTGTGTAATTCTTGATTCATTCGCTGGTTCCGGCACGACAATGCACGCAGTAATGGATTTGAATAAAGAAGACGAAGGTAACCGCAAATGCATTCTCATTCAAATGACAGAAGCTACAGAATCAGAGCCGAAAAAAAATATTTGTAAAGATATCACTCGCGAACGTGTTAAAAGAGCTATTGATAAATATGACTATGATTCCGGTTTTAAATATCTTAAAGTCGGTATTCCAATCGATGCGGAAACGATGCTTTCCGGTGATCTGCCGACATATAAGCAATTTGCCGATTATGTGTATTACTTATGTACCGGTGAAAGCCTCAAAGATAAAAAAAGTATTGATGAGAAAAGTTATTTTGTAGGTGAGCATGGAAATAGTGTAATTTATCTTATATACAAAGAGAATTTTGAAGAACTGACTCGTATGGCTTTTAACTTAACTGTTGCTGAAAAAATAACATCCGAACATCCGAAGAAAAGAATTGTCGTCTATGCTCCTGCCTGCTTTCTCGAAGAAGACTACATGAAAGAGAAAAATATTGAGTATGTAGGTATTCCATATAATCTCTTTCAAAGATCGGAGGCATAACAGTGTTTCTGAAAAAATATCAGATTAAGGTTGTTTCTGAACTGAAAGCCTTTTATACAAAGGCAAGGGAAACAAAGGATGCTTTCGATACAGCTAAAAAAGCGCTTCCACCTGAAATGCGTCATACCCTGAACTGGGTGCAAACCGCATTTCAGAATACTGCAAAAGACTATAGAGACCGACCTACAAATGGGCTTGGCGAATATTACCCACGTTTCGTTATGAAAGTGCCGACTGGCGGTGGTAAAACCCTTCTTGCTGTAGAATCAATACGGGAATATCAAAACATTTTTGCCCGTAAGCGAACAGGACTGGTTTTGTGGATTGTTCCCAGTGAAACGATTTATTCGCAAACCGTGACAAAACTTCGTGATAAGGCTAATCCTTTACGCCAGTTACTTGACCAAGCAAGTAGTAATAAAACACTGATCCTTGAAAAAGGACAAAGGCTTGCGACTCATGATATTGAAGAAAATCTTGTAATCCTTTTTGTCATGATTCAGTCAATCAGCCGACAGAATGGAAAAGAAGCATTAAAGGTATTCCAGGATTCAGGAGGTTTTGAAAGTTTTTTTCCGGCAGATAACCGTTTCGACCTTCATGCTGAACTGAAAAAAAAATGTCCAAATCTCGATTTACTTTCTGAAATAGGACCCATTGTAAATACAAGCCTTGGTAATGCGATTCGATTGTCAAAACCATTTATCATTATTGATGAAATGCACAAGGTGTTTTCCGAAATGGCGCGTAATACAATTGATGGATTAAACCCTGAAATGGTACTGGGACTTACTGCCACACCGAAAACAGAAATGAATATTCTTGTCTCAATAACCGGGGTTGAGCTCAAAGAAGAAGAAATGATTAAGCTCGACATGCATATAATACCGCCATCCGGAAAAAAAGAAGACGACTGGAAAACAATGCTTAAAGAGATTAAAGCCCATAGAGACAATCTTGAAAAAAAGACTGACAAGTACAAGCAAACCTCTGGAGTTTATATAAGACCGATTGCATTGATTCAAGTAGAAAGAACAGGCAAAGAACAACGCGGTAAAGGCTTTGTTCACAGTATGGATGTTAAGGAGTATCTACAGGAATTAGAAATTAATCCTGATGAAATTGCTATAAAATCCAGTTCACAAAATGATATTGAAGATGTAAATCTTTTTGCACAAGAATGTAACGTACGCTATATTATTACCAAAGAAGCTCTTCGCGAAGGTTGGGATTGTTCCTTTGCCTATTTGCTAGGAATTATTCCAAATGTAAATTCCGATACTGGAATTACCCAGCTTGTTGGAAGAATACTTCGCCAACCCTACGCTCGTAAAACAGGAATTCTTGAACTTGATGAAAGTTATGTTTATTATTCAAAAGGAGATACTCGCTCTATACTAGAAAAAGTAGATACTGGGTTTAAAAATGAAGGCTTGGAAGACCTTGTTACCGGAATAAAGGTCGATAACAATGATTCAATCAATCAGAATAAACGGGTTAAAATTCGTAAAGAGTATAAAAAGATATTCGAAAATGCATTTTACCTTCCTGTCTGGGTAATGATAGATAAAGGCCAAAATAAACGCCGGTTCTCATACGAACTTGATATAAAACCTTTTATCAATTTTACTTCATTTTCAATATCTAACGAATTTGTCGATAAACTAAAATCTTCGTTTAGTGAAGAGACCAAAGAAAGACGCTCTATTGTTGTAACTCTTGATTCTCAAAGCAAGATACAATCAAAATATGAAGTAACCGGTATAAACGGAACAAAAGAAATAAATATCGACTATCTTACTCGCCGTTATACCGAACTCACAGAAAACCCATTTTATGCTAGAAAACTTGCCTCATTACATATTGAACAATTAATAAAACTGATTGGTATAGAGATATTAGAAGACAATTTTGGATACACTTCAGCATTTCTTTATAATCATCTTCTCGAAGTTAAGGCAAAATGGGAAGAGTCTCTTTTTTTACAATACATTCAAGACAAAAAAATCGTTCTCGCAGTTTCTAATGACACCAGTTTAGGCTTTAAAGTCCCGGATGAGGATACAATTGTAGTTGGTCGAATTCCAAATCCTTATAAATATTATCTTTTTGAAGATGTTGACTTGACTTCAATGAACTCGCTTGAACAAAAAGTGGGTGATTTACTGGATAAACAGGAAAAAATTCTGTGGTGGTATAGAAACAAAGTTGCCAGGAACTGGTACTCCATTCAAGGCTGGCACGAACATAAAATCAGACCGGACTTTGTTGCCGCAAAGAAAAATGATGATGGGAAACTTGAACTTGTTTATATACTCGAAAGTAAAGGCGAACATTTATTAGGAAATTCCGATACAGTCTATAAACAAAAAGTTCTTAATATTATGACAGATCAAAAACAGAAAAGTTCAATTCAGCATTACGAACAAATGGAGCTTCCTTTCGGTCAATTGAATGATAATGTTGAGTTTTATCTTGTAGAACAAGGACAAGAGGAAACTGAAATAAAAAGATATTTCAAATGAAGACCGCCTCCGCACATCGTGTGCTACGGCGGAAGAGGGGGCGGGATTAAGAAATGACTCACTGTATGAATGGCGCGGTTCATCGTCTAACAGCGTGTAGCCGGTTACGGCGGAGTACCGCCTTCACCCAAATTGCCTCCGCGAGTACGCTCCAGCAACTTCGGCTACACGCGGGACGTTATGCGAAAAAAGCGCCTGGAATCTTTTTTTAAGGACTTTGAATACAAATCATTGATTTGGAAGAAATTATATGATACCTGATTTTCAATCAACAATGTTACCAATTCTTAATTCTTTAAAAGACAACTCAATACGTGAAGTAAAAGAATTACAAGAAATGATGTTGAGTTACTTTCAAATTAGTGATGATGAAAGAAAGATTACTATTCCAAGTGGTACACAATCTTTATTTTATAATCGAGTTGCTTGGGCATTAGCTCATTTAAAACGAGCTGAGTTACTATCCTCACCCGAAAGAGGCAAGTATCAAATAACTTCAAATGGATTAAAAGTTATTCAAAATCCTCCTGAGAAGATCACGGCAAAATATTTGAAATCATTTCCAAGCTATGTTCATGCAAAAACCCAGCAAAATGAATCCATTATCATTGATGATGACGAAGAAGAAATCAATAAAACTCCAGACGAATTGATTGATTTAGGCATCTCACAAATTAATAATGAATTATCAAATCTTCTGATAACTCAAATCAAAAATTGTTCTGCTTATTATTTTGAGAGAATAGTAGTCGATTTACTAATCAAGATGGGATATGGTGGTTCAGATATCGATAATGGAGAAGTAACCTCAAAATCAGGAGATGAAGGAATCGATGGTATTATTAAAGAAGATAAACTTGGGTTAGATAAAATCTATATTCAGGCAAAAAAATGGGAAAATACTATCGGTAGACCAGAAATTCAAAAATTTGTAGGAGCCTTGCACGGCAAGAGAGCAAAAAAAGGAATTTTCATCACTACATCAAATTTCACAAAAGAAGCAATCGAGTATGCAATAATTCTTGATGTTTCTGTTGTACTTATTGACGGTAAACAATTAACAAAGTTAATGATTGAAAATGATTTAGGTGTAACAGTGAAAGATACAATAAAAATACGTAGACTCGATACCGATTATTTTATAGAAGAATAGAAATAAATAATTCAACTGTAAGGCGCTTTCATCGCATAACTGAGAGTTGACGCTCCGCTCCGTGCTCGCGGGGCTCCGCGCGGTGCTCGGCCTTCGGCACATTGCGGCGATAAGGCCGCCGCAACGTCGTCAACTCTCGTACGTTATTCGCAATGCCGCTTTTATGGCATTAACTTTAACGCCGCCTTCCGTGGCGGCGTTTATAAGTCATTATAAGAGTTATAATAAAATCGAATAATAATTGAAAAATGTAATAATAAGAATATTAAAAGCAAATACAA
>JBGSOQ010000287.1:0-8557 GCA_041739035.1 Ignavibacteriaceae bacterium
AATAGATAAATCGCCTATTTCATCCAGGAAAAGTGTGCCGCCTTGAGCTAATTCAAATCTTCCAACTTTAGTTTTGATTGCTCCGGTAAATGCTCCTTTTTCATGACCAAATAATTCGCTTTCAATAAGTGTTTCGGCAAAGGCACTGCAGTTGATGGCGATGAATGGTCCATATTTCCGGATGCTGTTAAGGTGAATTGCACGAGCCGCTAATTCTTTTCCGGTTCCGCTTTCACCAGTTATCAATACGGAACTATCAGTTTGAGCAACACTTTCCAGTACGGAAATTATCTGCTTTATTTCTCTATTTCTTCCAACAATATTCTCGTATTTGAACTTCTCATCTAAATGAGCGGATAAATTTTTTATTTCAGAAATATCTAGGAAAGTTTCAACTGCACCGACTTTTTCTCCTTTGTTATTTAGAAGAATTCCTGAGTTAACACGTATTGGAGTCATCTTACCGCTCTTATTCAAAATTTCAAGCTCATTGCCTATCATAGTCTTACCTTTTTGCATTGTCTGTTCCATGTGACACCCATTTCTGCAAATTGATGAATTGAAAATCTCCCAGCACTTTTTGCCGCAAGCTTCAGTCTTTTTATAACCGGTTATTTTAACGGCAGAATCATTGAAAGAGGTTATGTTCCAATCCTTATCAATTGTAAAAGTTCCTTCAATGTTGCTGTTAAATATTGCATCAAGTTTATTTTTTTGATTGATCAATTCAAAAGTCCTATCCTCCAAATCTTCAGCCAGTTTTAACATTTCTTTTGTATCACGAAATACAAATACCACACTTAGAACATTATTATCTTTTCTAATTGGTGTGAGAGATGCGAGTACGTTTTTAACATTCCCATTCTTATCTGTAATGTTAAGAGATAGATTTGTGAATGCTCGATCTTCATTTAAAGATTCGGAAATATATCTTAATTCATTTTTAGAATTCTTGAACAATAATTCGCATTTATTTTCAACAATTTCCTCATCCTGAAATCCTGTAATTCTAGAAGCCGCCTCATTGAAAACAATTATTTTAAGGTCTCTGTTTATAACCGCAATGCCATCCGGAATTACTAAAGCTTCTTTATTTTTATCAATAATGTTCTGAACTTCTTTCATTTATTTTCCCTTATTTCTTTCTTTCAAATTTAATCGAATTATTGCAGAATTACAATTTATTGCAATACTCTTGCACTATTGCAATGAGAATTAATCTTAAATCTTTTGTTTTTAGTCAAATTTCGTTATGGCACTTTATTGGTATTCTCTAATCCAAATTTGTAAGACTTAGTACTCCTTCATGCTTAAAAAACTAATATTGAATATTGTGCAATTTTCAAAAATCACTAAATGAACAAATGATTATTTCCCCTGCCTGTATTCCATGTATCGTTAAGCAATCATATACTTTAAGCAAACTTCTTGGAGTTGAAGATGAAAAGCTGCAAAGCAAAATCATTTATGAAACCATGAAATTATTGATTGAAGTGAAAGATTTTTCAACAGCACCACACTTTTCGGTTAAGTTGCAATCTTTAATTAGGCAGAATTTAAATGGAGCGGCTTCATTCAAAGAAATTAAAGAGAGAAACCGAAAACTTGCTGAGAAGTATATCAAATATTTAAAAACGATGGTCGAAGCATCGACAGATAAATTAGAAACAGCAGTTCGAATATCAATAATCGGTAATACTATCGATCTTGGGGCAAATCCGAATTTCAATCTCGAAAAAGAAATTAACACTCTAACTTCGGACAAAATTAATCTCGACTCATTAAAATCATTTCGGGAAGATCTAAAAAAAGCGAATCTAATACTTTTTATAGCAGACAATTACGAAGAAGCATTATTCGATAAAATACTCCTCGAACAGATGCTGCCAAGGGAGACTGTCTTTGCAGTACGATCAGCAGAAATTCTCAACGATATAACATTTGAAGATGCAAAATCCTTAGGCATAGATAAGATGTGCAAGGTAATTGAAAGCGGAAGCAAAATCTCAGGAACTGCAATGGAACAAGTTAGTAATGAATTTCTCGATTACTTCAGTAAAGCTGATTTGGTAATTGCGAAAGGGCAAGGAAATTTTGAAACGCTTCTTAATTCACAACGAAAAATCTATTTCATGTTTAAAATAAAGTGTGAACCGATCGCCGCATTGTGCGGATATCCAATGGGAACAGGAATATTATACACTAATCAATGAGAGTAAAATGCTGCAAGAACAAAAACAACATATTATCACTGAAGAAGAAAAAAGAATTCATGACACAGTTTCAAAAATAAAACATCGGATTGCAGTATTCAGCTGTAAAGGAGGAGTTGGCAAAACAACTGTAAGCGTCAATCTCGCTTATGCTCTTCAGCTTGAAGGATTTTCAACTGGAATACTCGATGCAGATATTACTGGGCCAAATGTTCCCAAAATGTTAAATATAAACGATGATCTGATTTTTTTAGATGAAAGAATTATTCCTTTTGAAAAATATGGGGTAAAAATGATTTCGATGGCAAGCATGATAAAAAGCGGGCAGCCGCTAATTTGGCGAGGACCAATGCGTTCAAAAGTGATCAACCAATTTTTAGCTGATGTTGAGTGGGGTGAACTCGATTATTTAATCGCAGATCTTCCTCCTGGAACAGGTGATGAAATTCTAACCATTGCACAAGAAATGAAACCCGATTACGCTGTTATCGTAACTACTCCTCAGGAAGTATCTGTGCTTGATGCGGAAAGAGCAATCAATATGGCAAGGAAACTTGATATTCCATACATCGGTGTTGTGGAAAATATGTCGGGATTTGTTTGCCCACATTGCAGCGCCGTCATTGATTTATTTGGTTCGGGTGGAGGTAAGAACTTAGCGGACAATTACGGTGTACAGTTTCTCGGCTCTATACCAATTGATATTGATGCTCGCATTCTAAGCGATAAAGGAAAACCGATAGTTCTTGAAAAATCCAATTGTGAAGTAACCAATGCTTTTAAATCAATTGCTGGTTTAATTCGAGAACATTACCAAAAAGAATTAACTGCTAAACAATAAGTAGAGTTTACAATGAGTGAAACAATTAAAATCGGAATAATAATTTGCGATAGATACAAAAGCTGTGCTGGAGAAAAATGTTTTAGAGCTATGAAAAATCGTGAGGGTGCTTTTGATATTTATAAAAATCAAAATGTTGAACTTGTTGGTTACACAACTTGTGAGGGCTGCCCCGGCGGTAATATTGAATTTGCTCCAGAAGAAATGAAAAAAAACGGCGCAGAAGTGATTCACCTTGCCACAGGAATGGTAGTTGGTTATCCACCATGCCCTTACATTGATCACTTTAAAAGATTTATTGAGACTAAATATGGTTTGAAGGTTGTTGTCGGAACACATCCCATCCCGGAGAAATATTATTTAACGCATAAGGAAGTAAAAACATGGGAAACGGCAGAGTGGCAAGAACTTATTAAACCAACTTTAGCTGATGAGAAAACAAGATTAGCTTATAATTAAATAGTATTTCTAAACAATAGTATCGCAATTGTTACATGAACTAAGTTAAGAATAAAGATCTTATGAATACAACAAAATCACCAATACCGGTTTACAAGTTAGCTTTTCTTCAGGCTTACTTATATCAAATATTTTCACTTGAAGGTACGTGTAAGAAAAATTTTGAACATACCAAATGGTATCTAAAAGAAAAGTACACCGAAGCCGAAGTAGAATCAATAATTGGTTATTTCAAATCCAAAGGGTTGAAATGTGATTGTGATGTTATAAGCAAAATGGACTTAAAAGAAATATCAAATGAGATTTTAGAATTTCATAAATGATGAAAATTTTTTATTCAGAGAAGTTTAAAAAAAATTATGCAAGTAATTTTCAAATCCTTAATAAAAAAAGGAGGCAAAAATGCTGCAAATAAAGAACATTCTAGTTCCCATCGATTTTAGTACCAATTCTAGTCAAGTTTTTGAGCTGGGACATGATATGGCTCAATATACTCATGCTCGGCTTCACCTAATTCATATAATTGATCCTGTCTACTATGAAAAGCAGCAAAGTGGAACAACTGACTTGACTTTTATTCATAAAACCAGATTAGAAAATGCCAAAGAGGAACTGGCAAAATTTAAGTTCGAGCTTCCTTTCTCCGATGTTGATATTGTTGAGGTTCTTGTTGAAGGAATTCCACATAAAGAAATTTTAAATTATGCAAAACAAAATGATATAGATATGATTGTGATTGCGAGCCACGGCTGGACAAATCTTCCAACTAAGGTTATGGGAAGCATAGCAGATAAAATTATGAGGCAAGCAGATATACCAGTTATATGCTTAAAATCTAATGTGCCTGTTATAAGGAATAGAGGCCTACAAAGACAATATTTTGCAGAAAATTGGGTTGGATAAGTTTTCTTAAAAAATCGATTATTAAATATGTCGATAGCATTTGGACCAATACCGTCACGCAGGCTTGGAAGGAGCCTAGGAATAAATAATATCCCTCCAAAAGTTTGCAGTTATTCATGTATTTACTGTCAAATAGGTAGAACTGATTCAATGTCAATTTCACGGAGAGAATATTATTCCCCAAATCAAATATTTGATGAAGTAGCCAAAAAGATAGTACAATTGCGAAATTCCAAAGAACAAGTAGATTACTTAACTTTTGTTCCGGATGGAGAACCAACACTTGATATCAATCTCGGAAAGGAAATTGAATTATTAAAACAGTTGGGAATTAAAATAGCGGTTATAACTAATTCATCATTACTTTGGGACGAAAATGTTAGGATGAATTTAATGAATGCTGATTGTGTGTCAGTGAAAATCGATTCAGTTAATGAAATGATTTGGCAAAAAATCGATCGCCCCAATGGTAAACTTGATCTGGAAAAAATAATATCCGGTATAAAAACATTTTCTCTTTCTTTTAAAGGTGAATTAGTAACCGAGACAATGCTTGTGAAGGGAATTAATGATAATACAAATTCTATAACCAGAACGGCCGAAATGATACGTCAAATCAATCCGAAAAAGTCTTATATCTTGGTTCCAACTCGTCCGCCTGCTGAAGAATTTGTTGAGCCACCATCTGAAGAAAATCTGAATTCGGCTTATCAAATATTTGACAGTTTATTAGATGAAGTTGAACTCCTGGTTTATAGTGAAGGTACTGACTTTACATTTTCCTCTGATGCCGAGAAAGAATTATTAAATATTCTTTCCGTTCATCCGATGCGAAAAGATGCTGTAGTAATGTTTTTATCCAAAGCTAAGTCCAACTGGGACTTGATTGAAAATTTAATTCTTAATAATGTATTGAGAGAAGTTAAATACTCTAACAATACATTTTTTGTCAAAAATATTAAGCACAAAGCCCAATAAATTGGAGGTGTTCTATGGCTCTAAACAAAAAATATTCAGATGACAAAAAAGTTTGTCGTATAACTTTTACTCTTCCAAAAGAAATTTGTGAGAACTTCAAGGAAATCTGTGTTGTTGGAGATTTCAATAATTGGGATCCTCATCAGAATAAGTTTTCACAAAAGCATTCTGATGGCTCTTCTTCAGTTGAATTGGTGCTTGAAACAGGTAAAGAGTATCAGTTCCGGTATTTATGCGATGGCGAGACCTGGTTAAACGAACCTGAAGCGGATAAACAAAACCTAACTCATTATGGCGATTCAAAAAATTCTTTAATCGTAGTCTAATTTTAGTTTATGCGGCTTTTAGTACGAGTTGTGTCTAGCATACTAATTGTTTTGTGAAGATTTTTATGAAAATATATATGGATGCAGGTTTTTGAAAAAAATAAAGAGACTGGAAAGGAGATTAATAATGGAAAAGGAACAAGAATTTGAAGTATTGTGTCATTTCTGTGCTATTGGAAAAAAAACTATTAAAGCTTCAAGCTTGGTTGAAGCAAAACAAATAGTTGAATCAGATTATTCGACTCATTTTGATGAAATAATAAGGCTTACGGAACCATGCAAATTTGATGAAGTGATGTTAACCAAATCTGATGAACATCAACATAATCTTGAGTACAAAAGTTGGGGCGCAGAATAGCTAAATTAATTGATTCATAATACTATTGAGACTTTATTTTATGACAAGTTTTCATTACAAACGAATTTCTAATAATTATTGAGAGGTAATTATGCCAAACTTAAATGGAAGGGGCCCTTCAGGTGATGGACCAATGACGGGCAGAGGCAGAGGACACTGTCGTAAGAAAAATTTAACACAAACTGATAAATCCGAAAATCAACTATATAGCAAAAATATGGACGCTTCTAACAGACTAGATTTCGGACGAAAAAGTGGAAACCATGCTGCTAGAGAAAGAAGAAGATTTAGAAATAGAGATAATTCATAAAATATTCACTATGCTAATTGCAATTACATCAGATGGAAGTGATCTTAATTCCAACGTCTCCGAAAAATTTACAAGAGCACAGTTCATAATATTTTATAATAAAGACAAAGAAACATTTGAAGCATTTCGTAATCCACACTCTGCCGTATTTGGAGGTGCGGGGATTCAAACAGCTCAATTAATTATTGAGAATAATGCCAATGCCGTAATTGCTTGCGATATCTGCTTGAATGCATTTCGTTTGTTACGATCAGCCAATGTGAAAATTTATCCCTGCTTAAAAATAAAAGTGAGCGAAGTCATTAGAGAATTTGAATTAGGGAGATTGGTTGAAGTGAAAAGAGAACCAAAGGATTATTCTAAAAGAATTAAAAATAAACTGTATTAAAAACACTAAAGATTAATAAACAAACAAAGGAGTTAAAATGAATCAGCGTTTAGCAGTTGCAATCGAGGATAATAACACGGTCGAAAAAGTTGCAGAGCATTTTGGCAGATGTTCAAAATTTTACGTGTGTGAAGTTGACGAGCAAAAAAAAGTAATAGGTAAAGAAGAATATTTTAATCCTATTGTTGCAGAACATCATGGTGCTTGTCAACTTCCAAAGTATATTAAACAATTCAATGTGCAGACAATTATTGCTGGCGGGATGGGGCGGAATGCAGTAGCAAGCTTTCAGAAGCATGGGATAGATGTGATCACCGCACCGGGTCTCATATTCGAAGATGCTGTTAATTTATTTATCGAGGGAAAGCTCAGCGGGTATGATGTCTGCCAACACGGGCATGGGCATGGTCACAACCATGATCATCACCATCATCATCATGATGAGTAGTAAGTGCAAATTAATTCCTGGCGAACTAATATTGAAATTTTATTAAACAATTATTTATCAAAAACTTAAGGAGATCTAAAATGAAAGCAGACAAATTAATAGTCCTTTTGAATAAGAATCTTGCAAACTTGCAACTGATTTATGTTAAGCTTCACAACTACCATTGGAATGTGAAAGGAATGAATTTTAAGCAAGTTCATGAATTGACTGAATCTTACTATGAATATTATGCGAAGCAATATGATGATGTCGCTGAAAGAATTCTGCAGCTCGGCGGCAAACCCTTATCCTCAATGAAAGATTATCTTACCACTGCCTCCATTAAAGAGGAAATTAAAAATGATTTTGACGGCAAATTTGTATTAGGATCGGTACTTAATGATTTTGAGTCACTAAACTCGGAATTCAAAGAAATCTCAAAGGCGGCGGGTGATACCGACGACGTTCCGACCGCAAACATTGCAGATGAAAATGTTGCTTGGTTAGAGAAACAGATTTGGATGATCAAAGCAAGTCTTGGATGAAATAAACTATTTATAATGCTCTTTCAAATAGTCGGTTTGATTTTAACTAAACATCAATTTCTCCGAAGAATAAAGTAATGAGAATAGCAATACCATCTTCTGAAGATAGCCATGAATCTTTAATAAGCAATAATTTAGGACGCTCACCTTTCATCGGTATTTATGACGAAGAGACCAAATCGTACGGCTTTTTTGAAAATCTTGGATACAAAATTCAAGATGGCTCGGGACTTAAAGCTGCGGAGATAATTATTCAAAATAAAGCAAACGTACTTTTAACAATGGAGATCGGATCAAAAGCATATTCGGTTTTACTGAAAGAGCATGTTGATATTCATCTTATAAATTCATACGGTACGGAAAATCCATCATTAAAAATTTTCTCAAAAAGTAGGAGGTTAAAAATTGTACGTTCCAACAAAAATATTTTTTACCAAAGGTGTTGGTAAACACAAAGATTATCTTAGCTCTTTTGAAGCAGCTTTGCGTAATGCCGGAATAGAAATTTGCAACCTAGTTGCAGTCAGCAGCATATTTCCGCCATCATGTAAACGAATAAGCAAAGAAGAAGGTTTAAAAGAATTAAAAGCCGGACAAATTACCTTTACAGTTATGGCAAGAAATTCTACAAATGAACCAAACAGATTAATTGCTGCTTCAATAGGAGGAGCTATTCCTGCCGATAACACTCAATATGGCTATCTCTCAGAATATCATCCGTTTGGAGTAACTGAAAAAAATGCGGGTGATTATGCTGAAGATCTTGCTGCCCAGATGTTAGCAACGACGCTTGGAGTTGAATTCAATTC
>JBGSOQ010000295.1:0-9042 GCA_041739035.1 Ignavibacteriaceae bacterium
TGCTTGATATTTCCAATAAGTAAAAAGTTAAATTTGATCATAATTCAAAACTTTAACTTTGGAGGTATCAAATGTACTACACAGGTATTGATCTTCATAAATTTACTTCTTACTTAACCACCATTGATTCTGCAGGTGCTATCGTTAAACAAGATAATATTAAAAACGTTGCTCATAACTTCGTTCAGTATTTCAATTCAATTCCAGGTGAACATCAAACCACAGTTGAATCTACTATGACATGGTACTGGCTCAACGATCTTCTTTCGACAATGAACATTCCCTTAATTCTTGCTCATGCTAAATATGTCAAAGCTATTGCTTACGCTAAAGTCAAAACCGATAAAGTTGATTCTCATATTTTGGCTCAGCTCCTTCGTATGAACTATATCCCCGTTGCTTACAAAATCTCTAACGATAAACGTCTGCTTCGTGATGCTCTCCGTGCAAGACTTAAAATAGTTCAGCGGCATACTTCCATTACTAACTCTATGCAGCTTTTGCTTGCTAAGTATAACTTTGATTCTCCAACTCAACTTTTAGGTATTCCTAGATTTCAGTACGAACAATTAACTGAAGTTGAAGCTCTGCTCAACGAACAAATGCTCGATCTTGAAAAACAACTTTATCCTTCTCTGATCCCTAATGACGATATTCAACGTCTGCTCTGGATCCCGGGTATAGGTAAGATGAATGCTTTTACCATTTTGCTTGAAATCGATGACATCAACCGATTTGCCGATGTTAAGAACTTCTTTTCTTACTGCAGACTTGTTCCTTCTGCTCGCAACTCCGGTGGTAAATCAAAACAGCGTTCTTCTAAGGACGGCAACAAATATCTCAAAGTTGCTTTCAGCGATGCTGCTGTTCATGCTGTTCAGTACTACCCGGTAATACGAAAATACAGCAACTCTTTAATCCGTAAGAAAAACAAACAGATTGCTAAAACAATTATTGCTAAAGAAATTGCTGAAATAGTATATCACGTATTGAAAAATAAAACATACTTTAACAACAAATTCAAAGGTCAAGAACTTCAACATAAGAAGTCCTTACAATGGCCGCGCATTACAAGCCCGGACGCCTAACTGGTTCATCCTTTGAATTGAGCCGTTGCGCTGGATTGGGAAGTAATGCGCTTGCCTATTAAATATCTGGTATTGTTCCGTCTTCGAGGAACAGCTTTCAGTTTTTCTGATAGCAAAACCCAAAAGAGGTTTGGTTTGCCTTTAACCTTTTAGATATTATGGCAGAAGTTGTTGTTTAAGGAAATAATTATTTGTAGATCAGTTCCAACTTTGCTGACAAGTTTTCAAAGAACCTTATTTAACTGAATCGAATAGCTGTATTTTGTATTTATTACGCTATTGACTTTTTACTTATTAAAGAGGTTAGGTTATTGAGAAAGTTTCTGGTTTAACCTGGGCAGATTATCTAAAAGAAAATATATTTAATCCCCTTCAAATGCATCGAACTTTAGCTTTGTCAGAGGATTATTTTAATGCAGAAAATATCGCTAAACCTCATACTTATGTAGAAGGAAAAATATCTATAATTCCAGTCCAAAACATTGATAATCTTGCACCTTGCGGCAGTATAGGATCTTCAATTAAAGACTTAAGCCATTGGGTAATTGCGCAAATAGATAGTGGAAGATTTACTGGTAAAGATATTATTCCTTTTAAGGTTTTACAACGAACACGAAAACCCGAGAGCATCCAGGGCAGACTAAAACGGCCATACAACACCGGGCATTTTAATTTGTACGGGCTAGGATGGGGTTTGACTGATTATGAAGGGAAGGAGATAATCTCACATACTGGTGGAGTGAATGGATTTGTTACATCGGTAACTCTTCTTCCTGAACTAAATTTGGGAATTGTTGTCTTGACAAATACTGACCAGAATTTGTTCTTCCAATCACTTAAATGGGAGATTATTGATTCCTATCTTGGATTACCATATCGAAATTACGATGATCATTTTTTTAAAATCGCAGAAAAAGATAAAAATGAAAAAGAGAAGCTTCTTGCTGCATGGAAAGATTCTGTTGCGCTGAATATTTCCATTCGGACAAACTTTGATGAATTCTTAGGAAAGTATGAAAACGAAGTTTATGGCTTTGCTGAGATAAATAGCAAAGAAGGTGGACTTGAATTGACTCTTGAGCATCATTCCAAACTAAAAGGAAAACTTAAATATATTGGTAATGATAGGTTCCTATGCACCTACTCAGACCCAACTTATGGCGTAAAAGTGTTCCCCTTTAAGATGGAAAGAGACAAAGTAAAGTCATTTGATCTTTACGTTGATGACTTTATAGAAACACTGCCGTACAGCTTTGTAAAAAAGTAGCCTAAAAATGTCCTAACTGATGAAATTTTGACTGAACATTAACTCTAATTGCTGGAGCTTCAACCACACTATCATCGTATTCAGATTGATCATCAGGAAGCAGATCAATTTTGCCAGATAAATATGCTCTCTCAGCTATTTCAGTTAAAACCTTTGCTGGCATCTTATCAAGCGATGCTTCGCTGTATAAGCCGGAAAGAACTTCGCTGTAAGATTTTTGTTTATTCCGTAAAGATTTCTTCATAATGTTTCCTGTACTTTTTAGTTAATAATAATCTTTACAAAATAAGTTTCAATGACTGTGCCAAAGTAAGAAACCCTTCTTCAATCCAAAATTTCCAAGGAAAAAATCGATTAATGGCCCATAGACTTTTCCTTATTCAAAAAAAGTGTAGATAAATAAGAAACCAATTCATACTGCTACAGGTTTTTTTTATCAATCTGATTATGAAATAGGCCGATATAACCGATGGTTTACCGAAATTTTCCTGTCATTTACCGATTTTCCCTTAAGAGGCAAGCAAGTAATGATTATGTTTGAACAGAAAAAAAACAAGGAGATTTTTAATGGAAACCAATACACAATCAACCCCATCCAAAATTTTAGTGGGCGCAATTCTAATTATTATTGGCGGATTATTTTTACTTCGATCATTTGACATTTTGCCCTTTGAACTCACTCATGTGATTTTCTCCTGGCGCTTCATAATATTTATAATTGGTATTGTATTACTGATAAATTCAAACAACAAAGCATTAGGAGTAATTTTTACTGCAGTTGGCGGAGTTTTACTTTTTCCGCGAATATTTCCGGATATTGATATTGATGGAAGGTTAATTTTAGGAATAGTTATCATTGCTATCGGTGTTTATGTGATCTTTAAAAGCAGCGGAGGAAGGTTTCAGCAGAAATTCGGCGGTGCAGCAGATCCCATCAATAAAGATTCTATAGATGATGTTGCAATATTTGGCGGCGGAACAAAAGTCATTACTTCCAACAACTTCAAAGGAGGTAATATAACTGCAATATTTGGCGGATCTGAGATAGACTTGACTTCCTGCAAACTTGCGGAGGGAAATAATGTGTTAGACATTACTGCAATATTCGGCGGATCGACAATAATTGTCCCGAGAGATTGGAATGTTCTGCTAAACATAACCCCAATATTCGGAGGTTTTTCAAATAAGATTAGACGTGAACCAAATTTGGTCGTCGATCAATCAAGAACATTAATTATAAAAGGTGTAGCAATGTTTGGAGGCGGAGAAATAAAATCATTTTATTAACATTTTATTTATATGCAATCAAATCCGATACTTTTTAGTCCGAAAAATTTTTTCAGCTACATTTTTGTATGGCTCTTAGTAACGGTTGTTTATATACAAATACTTGTCTTTAGCGAAAAAATAAATCTCGGAATTGCCTTAGCAGATGGCTTAATTTTTAACATTTTATTAGCTGGATTTGGATTGAGCTACTGGTATTCTGCTAAATATATTTCTGTTGAATTATACTCGATTCCGAAAATATTGATTAGCCATTCCATTGGAAGCTTAATTTCCGTGTCTTTGTGGTTATCAGTTGGTTATTTCTTAACAAGCATAATTGTCAATTCTTCCGAAATATATTCTGTATTCTTCCTAAATAATATTGGGTGGAGAATTTTAGTTGGAATACTCTTTTATTTTTTGATAACAGCCTTCTATTATTTGATTATTTATTATAACAATTTTCATGAAAAAACTTTGCGTGAAAATGAACTTAAAAACTTAGTAACTCAAGCTGAATTGAAAAGCTTGAAATTTCAAATCAATCCTCACTTCATTTTCAACAGCTTGAATTCGATGAGTGCATTAACAACAATTGACCCAACCAAAGCCAGAGGAATGATACTAAAGCTGGCAGAATTTCTGCGTTACACTCTGGTCAATAATGATAAGCAAAAAACTAAGTTATCTGAGGAATTGAACAATATTAAACTGT
Organism: Ignavibacteriaceae bacterium; assembly: GCA_041739035.1. GTDB lineage: Bacteria > Bacteroidota > Ignavibacteria > Ignavibacteriales > Ignavibacteriaceae > XYD12-FULL-36-8. The sequence continues at coordinate 4,340 of JBGSOQ010000295.1, forward strand.
ACCTGGAAATTGAGAAAATAAGATTTGAAGATAAATTTGATTTTTTGGAAGATGTTTCGGTTGAAAGCATTGATGAGCTTGTTCCAAACATGATTCTGCAGCCATTATTTGAAAATGCAATTAAGCATGCGGTGTACGAATCATTAGAAAAGGTTACTCTAAAATTTAACAGCTTTATTAAGAATGGCTTCTTAAATATTTCACTTGAAAATAATTATGATTCCAACTCAATTAATAAAAGCGGAAGCGGTATCGGATTAAAAAACATTAATGATAGACTACAACTTATTTACGGTTTGAATAATTTAATGAGCGTTGAAAATACGAATGGCATATTTAAGGTAAATTTATATATTCCATTATCTGAGTAATTTATTTTTGCCTAAATATGAAAAACAAAATAACCTCAATCATAATTGATGATGAAACTCTCGCCCGTGAATTAATCAAGAAGTATATCAGTTATCATTCAGACATTGAAATTATTTCTGAGAGTTCGAATGGATTTGATGCAATAAAAAAAATAAATGAGAAAAAACCGGACTTGATTTTTCTTGATATTCAAATGCCAAAGATTAACGGCTTTGAAATGCTAGAGTTGCTTGAGGATCCTCCTGTTATCATTTTTACAACAGCTTATGACCAATATGCACTTAAAGCTTTTGAAGTGAACGCTGTTGATTACCTGCTAAAGCCGTTTTCCCAAGAAAGATTTGATGAAGCACTGCAAAAGGCATTCCTTTATTTAGAAAACAAATCTCTTCAAGAGAATAAATTAAAAGATTTGGTGAAGTTAAACGACCAGAAAAATGATTTTCTTGAACGCGTGGTTGTTAAAGAAGGACAAAATATTTCAATTATTCCTTTAGAAAATATCAGATGGATAGAAGCACAGGATGATTATGTGATGATCTATACCCATCAAAAAAAATTCTTAAAACAAAAAACAATGAAATACTTTGAAGCGCATCTTAATCCCAAAGATTTCGTTCGAATTCACCGCTCATTTATTATTGCATTAAAGGAAATTAAGAAAATAGAATTACTGGAAAAGGAATCTTACCAGGCAGTTTTAGGAGACGGGAAAACCTTGCCTTTGAGTAAAGCAGGTTATAACAGAATTAAAGATATTCTGCGTTAACTAATTTAATTATCAATTTTCTTTCTTGAATGGCAATCGCTGCAATTCATTTCATACCATTCATTACCAATCTCCACAGGATGCTTATACTCAATTCCGTTAAGTGAAACTTGTTCGCTGCCTTTTTCAAATTGTTGAGCTATAATGGTATGACATGAATTACAATCTTTAGAAATTACTTTTCCTTCCTTAGATACATGCTTTCCATCATGACATCGGAAACAGCCGGCGGAATACATATGTCCAATATGATCGGGATATTTCCTCCAGCTTACATGCATTTGCGGAAAGTAATTACGGCTGTAAATTTTTTGGACTTCTTTAATTGCGGTTTTAATGCTAGACTTTTTTTCATTCACAAGCTCAGGATAATTAGCTGAATAAAATTCATTAACCATTGACTGGATACTATCCAATGCAATTTCATTTTTGGTATAAGGTTTTTCCAATACATCCATCGCCACGCTTTTAATGTATGGAAGTTTATTATCTATCGAATTAATGGCCATCAAATGATTGATTGAAGTAGCCGGTGTATGATATTGATGTGATGGCCTGTTATGGCAGTCAATACAATCCATTTTTCTTTCAACACCTTTTTTCATTTCAAGTACCGACAACTCACTATCTTTGCTGATAAAAATCTCATCCTTGCCGTCTTTTGTTCTCGAATGAATCCATGGAATTACTTCACGAGTTGAATCCGTAGATATATAAGTAATTTCGTTTCCTGTTTGTATGTGCCAGTGAATACCGGAGATATTTCCCGTTTCCTCGTTACCGCCGCCAACCTTCATTAAAAGTGTTATTTGCCATTTTGAGTTATTCTCGTCAGATAGAAAGTAAGTATTTAAATGTTTTTTCTCGCTATAAAATTGTTCCGGTCGATGGCACTGTTCGCAAGTTTCTCGTGCAGGACGAAGACTGTGTACCGGTGTAGCAATTGGTCTTGGATATTTATTAAAAATAACTGAATAAACCTGATAAGCCCCTGACAATTTGGAACGAACAAACCAGCCTGTACCCGGACCAATATGACACTTAACACAGCCAACTTTTGAATGCGGAGAACCTTTATATGCTGTGTATTCGGGTTCCATCACCGTGTGGCATACAGTTCCGCAAAATTCATCAGAATCTGTGTATTCATATGCTTTAAAACTTCCAAAAGCTGAGAAAAGCAAAAGAAGAATTGTTCCTGTAGAAAAAATTGTGGCAGCAGTTCGATGTTTCGGGTTATTAAGATCAATCACCGGAAAATTTTTAGATCTAATTAAACCTTTACGCTCTCTTTTTTTTTCTCTATAAATTCCGTAAGCAATAAGAAGTAATCCTATAATTAAGAAGCCGGGAAGAATTACAAAAGCAATTATTCCCATGTAAGGTTTATGTTCGGTCCCAAAAAATTCAAGCACCATGAGGAAAAGAATTAATCCAAAGCTGATGATTGCAATTGCAGCTCCAGCCAGTGAAATAGGATTGTAAACAGAGGAAGGCAGTTTGTTTTTCATAATAATATCATGTTCGCATTTGCATGAAAAGGTTTAAGAAAAATCAGAATCACGTTTATCTCTATTTTTATCACTACGATTTTGGCTCCTCTTCATTTTCATCCTTTGATTCATCACTTCTTCTAGCCATAGATGCTCTTATTCTTTCTAATTCCTTAGGATGTTCATGAGTCATCTCTTCTTCCGAAATTTTCCCGCTTAACCAAGCTGTGTTCATTGGATAAACATCAGGATTAAAAATAATAAAATAGAAATGCCAAACAACAATTGACAGAAATGCTAACCATGCTTCATAATAATGGATAGTTCGGGCAATATCCCAACCTAGCTTTGTCAATAGTCCAATAAAAGTATTATCAAACCATAAAATGAATCCGGTTACAGTCATTACAATAGTACCCCAAATCAATGCCCAGTATTCGGCTTTTTCCACATAACTGAATCTATCAAGCAAAGGTTTTTCTTTTGAAATTCCGAGATTAAACTTTGCAATACCAAGCGCATCAAGAATATCCTGATACCTTGGCAGTAAATCTTTTATCAGTTCTCTGCCGCGCGAAGTAAAGCTGACGTAATAAATATGATACAAGCTCACACAGATCAAAACGACTGCGGCAATTCTATGAATCAAACTTCTTAAAGTAAAGGCATGCTCACTTAAATCACGAATGTGTCTGGCCCACCAAGCATCGGGATATCGCAGCATAAAGCCGGTTATAACTAAAAGTATAAAACTGATTGCCAGAGTGGCATGCTGAATTCTTTCGCCTAAAGTCATCCTTAAATAAAGAGAGTGCCCGGTTTCTTCATATTCAATGTGTCCCCTCTGCTTCAGTTTTTTTATCCTCGCCTTTCTGCCAAAGTCTATTACATTATGAATGAACATTCCTCCAATCACCATGACGATTAAGCTAATGTACATTGTGGCAATCCAGTAAAGAATGGGTTCGTCTTTTTCATCAAGCGAAACGTGAATTTTTCCTATCGTAAAATTATTATTTGCTCCCGGATGACAACTGCCGCAAGTCTTTACTAGATTTGCTTTACTCACTGTTGAGGTTGAATCACTTGATGGCTTGATGTTATGAGCGCCATGGCAGCTTGTACAGTTAGCAACTTCAAGCGAACCGCCGCGGATAGCTAAACCATGGTAACTGTCAGAAAAAGTCTTGAATCTGTTCGCAGAGAGACCATACTTTTCTGATAGTTTAACTGAACTATGACAGGGTGCACAAACCTGTTTTGAAACATTTTTAAACTCAACTGGGGAATTGGGGTCATCAATCCTAAGTATGTTATGTTCTCCATGGCAATCAGTACAAACAGGAGATTCGCGGTTGCCTTTTTGAATTGCTGATACTCCGTGAATACTCTCTTGGTACTCAAGATTTATTTTATCGTGACATTTACCGCATGTGCCTGGAATGCTAAATCTATTTACCGATGAATTAGTTTGATTTCCATCTTGAATACCATGACTTGTGTGGCAATCGATGCAAGTAGCTGCTTTTGCATTTCCACCGGCTAACGAGGAACCATGAACAGATTTCTCGTATGCCGTTATAAACCCGGCCGAGGGTGATGTTCTAGCTCTAATCTCTGGATCATCAAAATGGCAAGAAAGACACAGTTTTTCTTGAGCCAATTTAATTTGAAGTGTATCTCCGTTAAACTTTTTGGTAACTAACGCATTATTATGACAGGTTAAACAATTCGGTGCACCAGCAGCTCCAGTCAGAAATGCTTGATGATGCTTTGACGTAATAAATATTTTCTTCACATCTTCATGACACTGACCACATGATTGAGTAAGCTTATCTACCGTCCATTTCGAATTCTTAGCTTCAAGTGAAACTACATCATGCGTACCATGACAAGATTTACATGAAGTTCCTTCCGGTCCATTTACACCATTTGCGTTCTTCATTTGCGGATGGAATTGATGCTTTACACGTGCATCCTTATGACACGATAGGCAATTTATGGGTTGAATGTTCTCTTTATGAGGAAGATCTTCAGCACTAAAACCAACATGACATGAGACGCACGTA
>JBGSOQ010000245.1:0-8433 GCA_041739035.1 Ignavibacteriaceae bacterium
CTGAGCAATCTTCTCTAGAATTGGAAGAAGATCTTTCATTGCAGAGATTTTTTTATCATGAATTAAAATGAATGGATCTTCAAGAACTGATTCCATTGATTCAGGATCGGTTACGAAGTAAGGTGAAAGATAGCCGCGATCGAACTGCATTCCTTCAACAACATCTAATGATGTTTCGGTACCTTTTGCTTCTTCAACTGTGATAACGCCATCTTTTCCGACTTTTTCCATAGCATCTGCAATAAGATTTCCGATTGATGTATCATTGTTTGCAGATATTGATCCAACTTGCGCGATTTCATTTCTGCCTTCAACATCTTTGCTCACAGATTTAAGATGTTCAATAACTTTTATAACTGCTTTATCAATTCCTCTTTTTAAATCCATTGGATTTGCGCCTGCAGTAACGTTCTTCAAACCTTCTCTGTAAATAGCTTGAGCAAGAACAGTTGCTGTAGTAGTTCCATCACCGGCAACATCACTGGTTTTGGATGCAACTTCTCTAACCATTTGTGCACCCATATTTTCAGTTGCGTCTTCAAGTTCAATTTCTTTTGCAACGGTAACACCATCTTTAGTAACTGTTGGTGCACCAAATTTTTTCTCAAGAATAACATTACGGCCTTTTGGACCTAATGTAACTTTAACAGCATTTGCTAATTTGTCCACACCTTTTTTGAGTTTGGTGCGTGCTTCGCTGTCATATTCAATTAATTTTGAGCCCATTTATTTTCTCCTTTATTTTGTTTTCAGTTTTAATTTTAACCAACTATTGCAAAGACGTCGCTTTCGCGCATTATCAAATAATCGTCGCCGTCAACAGTAACTTCAGTACCACTGTACTTACCGTAAAGAACTTTGTCGCCTTCTTTAACTTCCAGTTTGATGATCTTTCCATCATCAGCAACTTTGCCCGGACCAACTGCTACGACTGTACCTTCAATTGGTTTTTCTTTCGCTGTATCGGGTAGTATGATTCCGCCTTTGCTTTTTTCTTCTGCTTCCATTGGTTTGATCACAACACGATCTGCGAGGGGTTTTAATTTTAGTTTAGCCATGTTTTTTACCTCTAAATTGTTGATTTTTGATTAGTTTTGTAACTTTTATTAGCACTCTATTTTGATGAGTGCTAATATAATCATTTTGGATAGATTTGTCAAGATTGAGCCAAAATCAATAGAACGCTGATGACGCAGATTCAACTGATTTTCGCAGATTAAATCTGTGCGAATCTGCCTAATCTGTGTCATCTGTGTGCCATTGACTTGAAGCTAAATTTTTACAAGGATTTAGTTAAGTTTCAGTAAGGAAAATTATTCTTATAACAATGCTCTCATTTCTTAAAAACGAACTAACATCGCTTAAAAATCACACAAAGACTTTAGATAGAAAAGTCCTTACCATTTTTTTGAGTGTGGCAGTTCTGCAGACAATTTCGTGGTACATTACTTCACGGAAGTTCTTCAGGGCTAATCTCTTTGACCAGTACCAATTTCATCCGCAAGTTTATTTGATCGAATACCTCTACTGGTTCATTGGTGATTTTATCACTTTCTTTATCCTTCCGGTTCTCGTTATCCGCCTTTTCTTCAAAGAGAAATTATCAAGCTATGGTTTGCAAATAGGGGATTACAAAACCGGCTTGAAAATCACCTTAATCTTTATCTTAATCATGCTTCCGCTTGTGTGGTTTGCTTCCGCATCGAGTTCGTTCGCAAATGTGTATCCTCATTTGAATTCAGCAAGAGAATCATGGACGATTTTCTTAATCTACGAAATTGGTTTGCTTGTTTACATGATTGCATGGGAATTTGTCTGGCGCGGATTCATGCTGTTTGGTCTTTATGAAAAGTTTGGATTCTATTCCATCTTTATTCAGATGATTCCGTTTGTTATTTTACATAACGGAAAACCAATGCTTGAAACATTCGGCGCAATTGTGGCCGGGTTAGCTTTAGGAATTTTGGCTCTGCGGACTAAATCGATTTTATATTGCGTGATAGCTCACATGAGCGTTATGTTCAGCATAGATTTAATTTCAACTTTAAGATACCAAGCTAACGATTTTGGAGTAGGTTTTTCTTCACTAATGAATATTATCAAAACATTATTTTGAGGTTATAAATGAGATTTGCATTAAACATTGATCATATTGCAACACTTAGAAACGCGAGGGGAGAAACACAGCCCGATCCGGTTACTGCCGCATTGCTTGCCGAACAAGCCGGAGTGGATGGAATTGTCGTGCATTTGCGTGAAGACAGAAGACACATTAACGAAAGAGATGTTCGTCTTCTGAGAGAATTGATTACCACAAAACTCGATTTGGAAATGGCAGCAACCGAAGAGATAATTAAAATTGCATGCGATGTCGGTCCTGAATTGGCAACCATTGTTCCGGAAAAAAGACAAGAGCTAACAACCGAGGGCGGAATAAGTGTAATTGATAATGTTGCTCGATTGAAAGAAACAGTTAGTACCCTGCATAAATTTGATATTGAAGTCTCGATGTTTATTGAGCCGGATATAAACCAAATTGATGCTTCCGCTGAAATTGATGCAGATTATGTTGAATTGCACACCGGAGTTTTTGCAAATGCTCTCACCGAAGAAGAACAGTTTGATGAACTCGACAGAATTAGAACTGCGGCTAAGCATGCAAAAAAGCTTGGACTAGGCGTAAATGCAGGACATGGTTTGAATTACTCCAACATTAAAATTTTCCGCGAGCTTGAAGATATTGATGAAGTAAGCATTGGTCACGCAATACTTGCACGCGCAGTTTTTGTGGGACTTAAAGAAGCAGTGAGAGAGATGTTTGAGCTGTTGAGAAGTTAGGAGAAAGAGCAATAGCTATTACTTGGCTGTTATGGACGATTCCATGACAGAATTACATTTTGGTACGATGCGACCGTAACAACCTAGAAAAAGGAGTCTAAAATGAAAAAAGTTATACTAAGAATCTTGTTCTTCATTTTAAACATACAGATAATTCTCTTTCCACAGTCCCCAGTTGTTCAGCAGATATTAGATTCAGTAAATTTAGATTCCTTATCGTACTTTGTAGGAGAACTATCAGGCGAGATTCCAACAATTGTTGATGGTACATTACAAACGATTTCATCTCGCCACAAAGATCATCTAGGTAATCATTTAGCTGAGACGTACCTAAAACAAAAAATGCAGTCTTACGGATTACCAACCACAATACAATCTTGTCTTCTATATAGCACAACTGCAAAAAATGTTTTGGCAACTCAAGTCGGCACACAATTCCCAAATAAAAAGTATATTATTTGCGCTCATTATGATGCTTTTACTTTCGATATTGTTGCTCCAGGTGCTGATGATAATGCAAGCGGAACGGCTGCAGTAATAGAATCCGCGAGAATTTTTTCACAACACTCATTTCCTTTCACGATTGTCTATGCCCTTTGGGATGAAGAAGAACAAGGAATCATAGGCAGTAGTTATTATGCAACTCAAGCAACGAATGTGGGTGATTCTATCCTTGGGGTAATTAATATGGATATGATTGCTTATGATTCGAATGATGATGGCATATGCAATGTGCACAATCGTGATGTTGGATCATCAACACAACTTTACAATGAGATGTTAGAAGTAAATACTCAATATGAAATCAACCTGAATATAGTTTCTTATGATCCGGGTTATACGTTCAGCGATCATGCTTCCTTCTGGGGAAAAGGATTTGGTGCTATTTTGCTCATTGAAGATGAAAATGATTTTAATAAATATTATCATACTGTAAATGACCTTCTTCAATATTTTAATAAATCATATTTTGTAAAATCTGTAAAGCTGGCATTAGGTACAATGGCTTCATTGGCAATGAATCTGAATCTCGATATTTTCCATACACCTATTGCTTCTATGATAACCCCACAAATTGTCAAAACGAATTCGTTAATTTCTACGGACTTACCAATCGATTCAGGTACACTGGCTCCAAGACTGTATTATAGAACAAGACAGGGTGCTGAATCATTTAGGCTATTTACTGAAGTAATTGGAATTCCAGCTGGAAATGGTTCCTATGATTTTACCTTGCCTGCTTTAGTTCTTGGTAGTGTCGTTCAGTATTATATAGCAGTGCAGGATGCAAACGGAAATATTTCAAAGACATTACCTCTTGGCGGTAGCGGATTTAATCCTCCAGGTAATATTCCTCCCAAAACATTTTTTCAATTTTATGTAGCTGATCTCGCTTTCGTTATGTCTGATGATGCAAATAGTATTGATAGTTGGACTTCTAGTGGAGGCTGGAATATTACTTCCGAGAAATATGTCTCTGCACCCTTCTCATTTACAGATTCTCCCACTGGCAATTATATCTCACATGCAAATGCGTCACTTAAATACAATAATCAAATTGATCTTGTGAATGTTCTTGGTGCATTGCTTGAGTATGATGCACAATGGGATATTCAAAGTCATCTGGATTATGGGCAAGTACAAATCTCAACTAATAACGGGATAACATGGATTCCACTAGCTGGACAATATACAAGACTTGGTACAGGTGCTTTTCAACCAAATGGCGAACCGCTTTATGATGGTATTCAGTCATCATGGATACACGAAGTAATTGATATTTCAAGTTTTACAAATTATCCAATCTCGTTAAGGTTTTTGTTGAGAAGTGATCGAACAGGAAATCAAGATGGATGGTATATTGATAATATTAAAATTTCTTTTTATAGCGATGCAGTTCCAGTCGAACTCTCCTCATTTTCAGCTTCAGCAAATAGTAAAGAAGTAACTCTTAACTGGTCAACTGCTACGGAACTTAACAACCAAGGATTTGAAGTACAGAGAAAATTTAGCAATAATAATTTTGTAACAATTGGCTCAGTAAAAGGAAACGGAACAACAACCTCTCCAAACAATTATGCTTACATTGATAAACTTTTTGATGCTGGAAAATATTTTTATCGACTCAAGCAGATTGACTTTGGAGGAAAGTATGAGTACTCACAAGTAATAGAAGTAAATTGGGGTCCATTTACTACATACAAGCTTGAGCAGAATTATCCCAATCCTTTCAACCCAAGCACAAAAATTTCTTTCGCTATTCCCCTCTTGGGAGGGGCGAGGGGTGGGTCGGTGACATTAAAAATTTACGATGTACTCGGCAACGAAGTGAGAACATTGATTAATAAAGAAATGGAAGCTGGCTATCACTCAATAGATTTTAACGCAAGTGATTTACCAAGCGGAGTGTACTTCTATCAATTGCAAGCTGGTTCGTTTATTGAGACGAAGAAGATGGTTTTGTTAAGGTGAAACGTCAAACGTGAAAGGGGAAACATAAGACGTGAAATGTGAAAAGTGAAATGTAGGGGCATGATGCATCGTGCCCTTACTGTACTACCTCTTCCTGACCGCTTCCGGCGGTGGTCATTCCAAAAATAAGTAAATTAACGTCATGGATGTTTTAACAGATCAACAACGTCACGCTTTATTTATTTCATGTAAAATTTTAAATTTAAAGTTATATGAAAAAGTACATATTTTATTTTTTAATTTTTATTTTTCTCCAAATTATCTTCTCAGATTATTTGAGTGCGCAGAACTCACCGATGCCAACAACACCGGCCGGAACAAACAATATAATTTATGATTCAAGTCTTCAAAAATATTTTTTTCAATTTAATGGTGAAACAATTTATGAGTATTACGTTGGTAACGGCAGCTATTTTTACAATAGCGGAGCTACTTTTAATGGAATTAAAGCTAAAGCAGTAAATGGTAATTGGTTTTGGCCAAGTAATGTGGGTGGAATCATTGCACAACTATCTGGGCTCGAAAAAAAACCTTTGGATGATGGCGTGTTTTATGAAGGATTGGGTTATTCTTTAAGTGATGATACGGTTATTGCCGATTGGCGTATGAAATACGATGATGATTATGTGGACTACACATATAAATTGCAGATTTCTGGAAAAACTTTAATCATCAAGATTGAAGTAAAAAATGGTTCAACAAAGGCTAAAGGCATTGAACTTGATAGATGTGAAAATGCAAATGATAAAAGAGTAATACCCGTTCCTTATTTAACGCTTTTTAATTTACTTTTTTCTGACGACGGTTATACTTCTTTGTTTGTAGATTGGGAAACTACTAATGCATCTGCAATTGTCCCGCTAAATCCTAGTGAGTACAATATTTCTGATAATGTTTCTACAAAATCAGTTAGATTTTCACACCATATCAGGTACAACGAAAAAACTGATGGTCTTAGAAATCAATTGAAAGAAACACTTTACTTAACTGTATCTTCAAGCATTGAAGAAGTGCTGCCAAATATTGTCGGACCAACTGCTCCTAGGCGAGCGGAAGCAGCTAGTAAGACTGTTATCTCTTATAGTCCTCCTTATACATGGATGTTTAATCCACCACAATGCAGCATGTACAATTATGACTATTTCCAGAAAATCAAAGATAGGGGCGTTGATAATATTGCAGTAATAATTAAACAGTATCAAAAATTTGGATATGATAGCGGATACCCTGAGGTATTACCTGCGAATGATTGGGATAACAACAATTTTGACTGCAGTAATTATTTACATCCTTGTGAAAATACTTCGAACAGTGCCAATGGATTTTTGATTGATACAAAAAACGCTTTAAATTCTTTGGGTTATTCAGTCGCTTTGCACGAGAACTATGTGGAATGCTATGCTAATGGCAGCGATTCATATAGTTGGGACGATTGTGCGGTTGACACTAAAGGTAGAAAATTAAGAGGCTGGCCAACGGGTGGATGTCTCAAAAATGATACTGCATATTTTTTCAACACTGGAAAAGCAAAGAATTATTTAACAACGTGGTCCGAGAAAATTCAGCAAACGATTGGACCTAATTTTGGATATCTTGATGTTTCATCCGGGGCAAATCCAAGTTGGTTAGTTGATTATGATGCAAGCGAACAAGAATCTGGTAAGTTCAAATATGTGATTGATAATATGCGCTCATTCTCAAATATATTACGATCGAAATATCCCGGTTTCATTCAAGGTGAAGGCAACAACCATTTTTTATATACAGGATATTTTGATGACTTTGAAGCTTCCCTTTTTACAGCAAACTATAATGTTTATGGATATAAGGCACCCTTATTTGTGGATTTTGATCTGAAAAAGATGCATGGTAAATCGGCATTTCATGGTGTAGGATACTTCTATCTGTTCTTTGCTCCAGATTTTGGTGCTAATGTTTTATTAGAAAGATCTCTTACTTGGGACGAAATATTGATGAATACTGCGACCGAATTAGCTTTTGGACACAATGGAATAATAATGAAATCGTTTATAGAAGAACTTACCATTGAGCAGGCCGAATTGGAAAACACTCACGTTTTACCGGTTGCAAAAGCACTAATAGATGCGCAACCTGTAAGTATTTTATACGGTAATGATTATCAAACAGCTTCAAATTATATTAAAAGTCATCCTGGTTTCGCTGATATAAATGATACGACAGATTTTATGGGAAAGGTAAAAGTGACATATGATAATGAAATAATAGTTTATGTTAATAGGCATCCTAGCGATCCTTGGACTGTTACCTTAGATACATCGGGCAAATGGTTGAGCTATCATGCTATAGTCAATGGCAAAGAGCAACTCTATGCAGGGCATAGTAATCTTACGACATTTATTTTACCTCCTAAAAATGGTTGGGTGGTTTATAACCCTGAGTAATCCAGTGCGAAAATTAGGTTGATCGAAACATATCCTCTCAGAAGGGGGACATGAACTGAAAAAAATTACTTGGAGATTACCAAAACTTTCTTGAAACAAACTCCTTTCGCATAAATGGCAGCCAAAAAACAGCAAATATTTTCTTCCTCCCTTACAACCTTTTTAAACTTATTTTAGTCTAAGCTAATAAATGGAGTTATTTATTTGGAAGATTTGTCATATTTAAGCGATAACGATCTGATAATTCAAGTCCTAAATGGCAATAATTCGGCTTTTACGAACCTTTTCTACAGATATGATAAAAAGGTTTTTTCAATGGCTGCGCAGTATTTCCAAAGCTCCGATGATGCAAAGGATGTATATCAAGAAGTTTTTATCCGGGTTTATAAGGGACTTAAAAAATTTGAATTCCGCAGCGAGTTTTCTACATGGCTTTTTAGAGTTACAACAAACGTTTGTCTTACTCACAAAGCGCAGTACAAAAAATTTCAAAATGTAAGTATTTCGCCTGATGAAGGTGATGAAGCTCCCAAAATGGATTTAAAATCTTCTGAAGAAAATGAACCGGATAACCAGTTGATTAATTCGGAAACTAAAGGAAAAGTGCAAAATGCGATTGATAGTTTAGCTCCTCAGCAAAAAATGGCATTTATGCTTAAACATATTCATAACTATAAGATAAGAGAAATTGCCAAGATGA
>JBGSOQ010000366.1:0-2305 GCA_041739035.1 Ignavibacteriaceae bacterium
GTAGTTGCTGATTTAAATGATGGCAGAACTGGGTATATCCATAACCACCCAGGCAGGATTGCCGGTATTCTTCCCATAAAAGCCGTTTGGTCACTCCAACATCTTCCAGATCTTTTCTATACAAATCAAGATGTTCTTTAATGTATTCAAACCGGGGATCTTTATAAGCTGGGTTACCCTCATGGAACTTTCTTTCAAGCTCAGGGTCATCCAAGAGCAATAAATCATCCACATTCATTTTTAAATGATACAGCTTAAGCAAATAAGTCTTCACCGTATTTTTACTCATGCCAAGGCAGCGGGCGATTTGCTTCTTGCTTTCCCCTTTCTTATGTAACTGCAACAATTGTTTAATCTGACTCATAGGTTTAATTTCTCCAGCCATCCGCCTGCGATTTTTAGGATTTAAAAACCGCTAAATAAATCAAACCTATTGTTCTATTAGTTCAGGGGGTCAACATGCTCCGAAATAAGTTAAGAATCACCGCGTCACCTGGGGTCAACATGCTCCGAAACCGATGGCCCGATGGCCTAATCCGGCAATCGAGTTTTCGCCCGCCTCCTAAATTTAAAATCAATTTTAAGGGGGGTCAACATGCTCCGAAACTATTTGCGTGGCTGGTGATTATGAACTTCACTGTACATGAAGGCCTCTAACCAAAATATACCCGAACCAATTATTAGGGGGGTCAACATCTGCCGGAATGACAGACGAAAAATGAGACAAAAATCCAATTTTTGACCGAAATTTATTCAATTTCGGGGGTCAGCATGCTCCGAAATATCCAAGGGATTTGATAAGGCCATTAATCGGATGCTGGAGGATGGTATAATAACTCCTATTGAAGAAGAAAAAATTCTTAAGTTTAAAGACCACTTTAATTTTGAACAGGAAATTTTAGATAAAAGCGGTTCCCTTCAAAAGCTTTTTAAAGCTTTGATATTAAGAGAAGTCATGGACGGCAAAATTCCGGAACCGAAAATAATCCTTAATGGGAATTTACCCTTCATGCTACAAAAATCTGAAGTTTTGATTTGGGTCTTTCAAAATGTTGATTACTACGAACAGCACACTCGAACACATTTTGAAGGGCGAAGTCAAGGAGTAAGTATCCGGATTGCAAAGGGTTTATATTACAGAACTGGTGCATTCCAAGGGCATCCTGTCAAAATTGATGAAATGAGGTACATGGGTGCTGGATTGGTAGCTTTAACTAATCTGAACATTTATTTTGCATCAGCAGCTAAAAACTTAAAAGTACCATATAAGAAAATCTTAACACTCGATCAATATGAGGACGGATTAGGATTTCAGAAGGACGGCGCAAGTTCAAAGCCCCAAGTATTTAAAGGATTGGATGGCTGGTTTACTTATAATTTGATTTCAAATTTAAATCAGATGTAGAAAAAATACCACAAATCTGTTAAGCCTTCTTCTCACGTGATAATGAATGAAAATCTTTGATATTAGTTAAACTGAATTTATACGTATTGCGTATAAACAAATTTAGACGCATTGCGTCTAAACAGTGTTGGAAATAATGTGAATAGAATATACTTAGACAGAGATTTTGCGAAACAAAAAAATTGATATTATGAAAAAGATAAGTTCAATTCTTTGCATTTTGGTTGCTTTAACTACTATAGTGTGTAGTTGTAGTTTTTTTGAAACCAATGACGCTGTAATTAAAAATCCAAATAATAGCGGTTGTGATACCTGTAAGGTCGTCAGAGTTTTAAATAATCAGAAGGGATTTATAGGCTATAATTCAGTAAAGGATCGTTTTTCTATTAGAGTACATGTGGAAGGGACAATTGACGAGCAAGAAATTGGCATAATTACAAATATGGTGGAGGATTTAAAAGAGGAGGTGATGAATTTTGATTATTCCAAAGGAACTATCGAAGTTGTTTTTAGTGGTGTATTTAAGGAGTTTAATAATGATTCAATTATGGGACCTGTAGGAACTACATTTTATTATTTACAATTATCTTCCTTAAAAATTATAAACAAATCAACAAAATGAATACACTATTTCCAACAGCGTGTATAATCAATTGCTTTGTATCAAGTTGCGAGCAGTATCACTTTGGCCTGCTTTTGTGTATCTCGATACAGAATCACTATGGCAACGCAAATGATCATACACGCGAACGTTGGGCGCAAAAATGAGTCGTCCTGAAAAATGTCTACACAAAATGTAGTAGATATGTATAAAAATGATCAGGTAACACGACGTTACAGTGAGGGTTTCAAACTCAAAGTATTAGCTGAACTTAGCAGCGGAAAACATTCGAAAAGACA
>JBGSOQ010000378.1:0-1798 GCA_041739035.1 Ignavibacteriaceae bacterium
GCTTTCTGTTCATGCTGTAGCAATTCTGCCAGAAGAGATGAGCAAAGAAAGATTTGAATGGTTAAAGGAAATTGGTGCTGAAGTTTTTGCTACTTATGGATGTGAAAGCAATGTTAAAGAAATTTACGATAAGTGTCATGAACTTGAAAAACTAAGTGACGAGTATTTAATCTTCAACCAATTCGATCAATTTGGAAATTCAATTTGGCATTATGAAATAACCGGTTCGACAATTGAAACATTGTTCAATCAAATTAAAAAAGACGGACAAAGATTGAGCGGATTTGTTAGTGCAACCGGGTCGGCTGGAACTATTGGCGCCGGAGATTATCTAAGCGAAAAATTTCCTTTTATTAACGTTACTGCTGCGGAAGCTCTTCAATGCCCAACTCTTTTGATGAATGGATTTGGTGCTCACAGAATCGAAGGAATCGGCGATAAGCACGTTCCTTGGATTCACAATGTCAAAAATACTAATGCAGTAGCTGCCATCGACGATGAAGAACCCTTGCGAATACTTCGTTTATTCAATGAACCCGAGGGGAAGAAATATTTATCAAGTCTGGGAGTAGATGAACAAACAATTAACAGACTACCGGATTTGGGAATCTCATGCTTGGGAAATCTTCTCGCAGCTATTAAGCTTTCAAAATATAATGAGTATAACGATAATGATGTGATATTTACGATCTTTACTGATTCTGCTGATTTGTATCAATCAAGATTAAAAGAAATGAATGAATCCTGGGGAAAATATTCACTCAAACAAGCTGAAATTGATTGGAATGTTACGATTAAGAATCAAAAAATCGATTACTTCAAAGAGTTATCATACTATGATAAGAAGGCAATTCATCATTTAAAGTACTTCACCTGGGTTGAACAGCAAGGCAAATCCGTTGAAGAATTAAACGTTCAATGGTATGATGAAAATTATTGGAAAGAAAGGTTTGCAATTGTGCCAGAGTGGGATAAATTGATTGAAGAGTTTAATGAAAAAGTTGGAATTGAGAAGAATTTATAATCACAGTCGAGTTGAATAAGAATGAATTCGATCCATAACATTTTCATCTGCGATAAAGATAATTCTGTGAAGCCCGTCAAAATAAATTTTGATAAGACAATTCGTGAGATTATACCTACACTGAACCGCTCTATAAGATGGGATGATATCAGCACAGTTTCGAAAAGAAAAAAAATTATTGCTAATCTCAATCCGTCTCCTGAGTATGATAATTCAAAGGTGCTCGATGGAGATTTTTTTCTTCTAATTCCAGGTGGAATTGATCCGCACGTTCATTTCGACACTCCTGGTTTTGAATTCAGAGATGACTTTGAGCATGCTTCATCAGCCGCTGCGTGGGGCGGAACAACTACAATCATCGACATGCCGTGCACCTCCCTTCCTCCAGTTACTTCTTTGCGAAACTTTCAGACAAAGTTAATGGCAGTTAAGAATAGAAGCATCATTGACTATGCATTTTGGGGCGGCATACGAGGAAACGATTTTGAAAGTAAGAAGGATATTAAAAAACAAATCCTTCAGCTCAGCAAAAATGGTGTGGCTGGATTCAAAGCTTACTTTATTTCCGGGATGGATACTTTCACCGATCTATCATTTGAACAAATGCTCGAGACAGCGAAAATTATTAAAGACAATAATATGATTCTTGCAGTTCATGCTGAAGATAAGAATCGAATTAAAGAACGAATGAAGAAATACCAGAGCAAAAATCAAAATGATTGGAGCGCTTACTGTAAATCAAGAGATGACATTGCTGAAGAGAAAGCAATAGAA
>JBGSOQ010000426.1:0-5113 GCA_041739035.1 Ignavibacteriaceae bacterium
TTGTCAAATGATAAAATTTGCCCAGAAAAAAGAAGTTTCAATTAATATGTGTTAATCAACAAGCTTATAACCGATACCGTGCACGGTTAATATAATCTGGGGGTGATTAGCATCTTTTTCCAATTTTTGTCTTAGTTTTAAAATAAAGTTATCTACTGTTCTAGTGGTAGGATTTTCTTCATAACCCCAAACTTCATTAAGCAGTTCGTCCCGGCTTACTGTTTGGTTTCTTTTCTTCCACAGATAATAAATCACATCAAATTCTTTGTGCGACATTTGAATATTTTCTTTGCCTTCGAATGCAACATAAGACAAAAAATTGATTTGTAATTTCCCCAGCGGAATCATCTTATTCTTTAAATCTTCTGAAGAAAAATTTTCACCTCTACGCAGCACAGCTTTAATTCTTGCCAGCAGTTCTCTTAGGCTGAACGGTTTCGTAACATAGTCGTCAGCACCAAGCTCTAATCCCAACACCTTATCAATCTCTTCTCCTTTTGCTGTAAGCAGGATGATAGGTGTTGTAATTCCCTTTTTCCTCACCGTCTTACAAACATCAAAACCGGATATTTGAGGAAGCATTACATCCAGCAAGACAAGACTGTAATTATTTTCCAGAATTTTATTTAATCCTTCTTCCCCATTAGTTGCTAAATCAACTTCATAACCTTCAAATTCCAGATTGTCTTTTAAGCCGAGTCTCATATTCGGTTCATCTTCAACAATTAATATTTTAGCCATGTTTACTCCAAAACGAATCTAGTTATAACATATTCTTTTAATTGATTTTTTTGAATTTCAACCTGAAAGTGCTGCCTTCCCCGGGTTCACTGTCTATTGAAATTTCGCCTTTATGAGCATCCATAATTTGCTTAACTAGGGATAATCCCAAACCAGTTCCTTTGGTATTGTGCACAAGCTCGCTTTTCACGCGATAAAACTTTTCAAAGATTCTTTTCTGGTCTTCTTTTGCAATTCCAATTCCTTTATCTGTAACTTCAGCAAAAACAAAATTCTTATATTCTCCAGTCACAAGTTCCACATACTTTTTGTCTTTACTGTATTTCACGGCATTGTCAAGCAAATTTATAACAGCTTCTGAAACAGCTTCGGCATCAGCTGAAATTTTTAGGGGAGCATGATGTCTATGAAACACAAATTCAAAACCATTATTCTGAAGATGAAACTTGTATGATTCATACACTTGCTCAATAATTACGTTTAGATCATATTCCTTAAATGTAAAATTCCGTTTCCCTGCTTCAATCTTAGAGAAGCTTAGTATTTTATTAACAATATTACTCAATCTCGAGGCTTCCTGGCTGATAATTGAGTAGTACTCCATTTTCTTTTCATCTGATTTTACTCTTCCCATTTCAAGGGTTTCTGCAAACATACTAATCAACGATAACGGGGTTCTCAGTTCGTGCGAAACATTTGATACAAATTCAGATTTTATTTGAGCAAGCTCTACCTCTTTTTTAATATTTCTAAATACGAACCATCCACCGGCTATTAGTATAAGAATTAAACCCATGAGCATTATCAAATTATTTTGTGTTCTTTGTTTTACTAAATCCTCAATCGTCTCTCCTTTAAGCTTGATGGCTATGCTGTAACCTGGAAGCAGCCATAATTTCCTTTGTTGATTAAGCTGCCGGGGATTTGTTTTTCCTTCAGAATTAAAATCGTAAACTCTTTCTTTACTGAAAACGTAGATTGAAAATTCCTCCCGGGCAACTGATAAAATTTTGGGAGTTAGCACGTCATCGATGAATTTATCTGCCTCAATCATTAACCCACATAGATTTTTAATCCCCGGTCTATCAAGCAAAAAGAATAAAAATGTACTGTCCCTGTGTTCGATTGGTTCAATTCTGTTATATTTTTCTTTTTTATATTCATAAAGCTTGATGAGTTTTTCTTTATTAGTCTCCAATAATCTACTAAGAGATTGATTCGGGGATTTTAGAGCACTATCCGCAAAGAAAATTTTTGTTATGTATGAGTTATCTGCAACAAAATCCTTTAACCGAGTATCATATGCAGAAGAGTTGTCATCTTGATTGATTATATTCAGGTTATTCTGCAGCCTGCTGGCAACATCTTCGGAATATTGATTTACTGAGAAAAGAAGTGCATCGAGCTGGTTGTTGTAAATATCCTCAATCATTCTTTCCGATTGATTCAGTGTTGCTATTTCATAAATTGAAAATATTACTGCGGGAAGTAAAATGAGAATGAGTAGAATTATTCCGATTTTTCTTGTAGTGGTATTCAAAGCAAAGTTTAAATTTTTACTGCATCAATTTAGTGAATTTAAATTATTACCTGAAAAGAGAAACAGAACACAGATCTGTTGCCTTATTTAAAATGAAAAACGGCAGTTTTTGCTGCCGTTTATGAATCCTGTTAAAAGCTTTTGCTAAGAAGGATAACAACCCAAACGATTTGGATCAACAAGTCGAATTCTGATTTTACCTGAATCTAATTTTGTTTTCGACTTGAGCTTCTTGTTTGCATTCCTTAACAAATTCCTTAGTTCTTTGAAACCCTTCATACATGTCCTTTCAGTTAGTTGTTAAATATGTACCGGCAACAAAAATTTTACATGTATTTTAATATTTAAAAAATCATTTAGCAAGAAAAAACTAATTCTATATTTTACCGTGTGACTTAGAACAAATCAACTATTTGACCTCAAAAAGTGTCGTAAAGTTTAGGTTTTGAATCTCAATAAGAAGCTGAAGTATATAATCATCGTGTTTTTCAATCGCCCTTCTTGCTTTATCGAATAATTCCTGCCCCGTGTTGTAAATTAATTTCAATCTTTCCTGAGTAAGTACTTCGTTAATCTTCGCATCCGTTACTTCATCCGAAATTCCGAACTTATCAAAATAACCCTTCATCACAAGGGTTTCATATCCGTTTACTAAATCTTGTTTTGCATCTGCAAGGTCATCAATTAATTGTAAACCTGCGGATAGGTGGATCAGTCCTTCAATAAGCTCTTTTATCTTTTTTTCTTGGTATCCGGCATATCTAAAAAGTGATTCATATACTATATATGTCGGCGATGCTTTTAACCCAAGTTTTTTTGCTTGATTCCAGGAGAATATGGATGGTTTCCATTTATTTTTCTTTTCCAGATATTCTATTTCAGTATACATTTTTGCATACTTTAAATAAACTCGACTTGTTATTTCTTTCCCTAAAGTTTTTTCCAACAATTCTTCCGCAATTTTAATTGCATATAAACCAACAAAGCTCAATTCGGGATTCGAGTTTCGATTGTCATTTTGAAAATCTATCATCTTGTAGCCAAAAACACCGAGGAAAAATGAATCAACAAAATCATTTAATTCTTCGTCAGAAAGTTTAAGGTTACTACTCCAAATCCAGAATAGATGGGAAGCTGTGCTAGATGATATATTATGATAGTAGAAATAAACTTCCTTTACTTTTAAGAATTCATGGAAATCTTCATTAAAAAACGGAAGATAAAGTTCAACAGTTCTGCTTAAAACATTTATATAACTGTCTCGCAATTCACTAAATTCAAATTTTTTCTGTAATCTTTTATTCAATTCATCAAAATCGTATGTAGTTCCCCTCACCATCTCTTTAAATTTAGTCGAGAGAATCGAATCATAAATTTTTCTTACATGTGTAATGTAATTCATCAGGGAAAGGAATTATTAATTGAAAAAATTCAAAACTATTTATTTTTAATCAGCATCAATTTTTTCTGCGGCTTAGAGAGAAACTTACAGCCATCTTTTGTCAGAACCACTTCCTCTTCAAGTGTTGATGTTCCATAACCTTTAACAGTAAGGCGAGGTTCAATTGTGAAAACCTGAGATGCTTCAAGCTGCATAAATGGTGTATTCCCGTAGCGTTCCCAACGTGGAAATAACCCTGCGCCGCCATCGTGTACTTGCCTGCCGACTTGATGCCCAAGTCCGTGCGGATATTCTTCATATCCTTGAGACAGTATATAATTTCTTGCAATGTCATCCATCTCAACACCTTTCACACCAGGTCTTATAGCATCAGCAACCATCTGTATAGAGTCTCGAATTACGTTAAAGCCCTTTTCAACTTCCGGTGGAGCGCCTTTCTCACCTTTTTTTAGAACATACCAAGTTCTTTGCAAATCAGAGCAATAACCCTTGAGCTTTATTCCAAAGTCAATGTTTACCAAATGACCCGGTTTAACCTTACGATTAGTTGGTCCTGAATGAGCGCCTTGAGTATCGGGTCCAGTGAAAACTGCAGGGCAATGATCTTCTTCCCATGCTAATTCAAATCCTTTTTTAACGACTATATTCTTTATGAAATCGGCAATTTGAATTTCACTTACACCTGGTTTAATATACTTTGTAACTGAGTCAAATATCTTCAAAGTTTCTTTTATGGCTTCTT
Organism: Ignavibacteriaceae bacterium; assembly: GCA_041739035.1. Classification (GTDB taxonomy): domain Bacteria; phylum Bacteroidota; class Ignavibacteria; order Ignavibacteriales; family Ignavibacteriaceae; genus XYD12-FULL-36-8. The sequence goes on from JBGSOQ010000426.1 coordinate 4,426, forward strand.
TCATAATAGAGATTTCTGTTGCGGATTTTCTTCCACGAAGGGCTGAAATTATTTCCTCGGAACTTATTAATCTGTTCACATAATCAGTGTCATTCAAATGATCCAGCAGAATTTGATACATACCGTGAGTCAATCCATCGGCCAGAATAGAATTTTTTGAATAATTAATTACTATGCTTTTAGGATCTTTTGATGAAATATATTCAACCAGCGGCTCTTTGACTGACTTGAGATAACTTATTACATTTTTATACAAACCATTTTTTTCGTATTTGTCCTTTTCCAAAGAACCCAAAATAGCCGCTGTATCACCATCTTTGCAAATGATAAACGCGGTTTGCCATGTACATGATTCACCAACTATCATATCCATTACCGGATCAGAAATGATTGAGCTTTCCCTCACAAAAGTCAGCCACATATCAATATCTTTTTCTTTTAATATTTCAACGGCTTGCAGAATTTTTTCTTTTAAAATTTTATTTGACATAATGAATCCTAAATAAAATGAAATGATAATTAGTTTAAATCTATTAACACAAAACTGCTATTGCAAGGAAATGCAAGATTTATCATGATTTATTCTTTAATTTTATTCAACTTGCCAGCCGTAATCAATATACTTCCAATCAAAATCTTCACCATTTACGGTTATGTACATAAAGCCTTCCTCGAAACCCATGTTTGG
>JBGSOQ010000014.1:0-5002 GCA_041739035.1 Ignavibacteriaceae bacterium
ACTTTCGCTTTGCTAGGATACAAAGTTTATCATTTTACAGATATGCAAAATGGTTACATGTTTGGGATTGTCGGGTTATCGTCTGCTATTGTGCAGGGCGGATTGTTGGCACAAATTTCAAAATATCTTTCCGAACTAAAAATAATTTCACTTGCAGCCTTGTGTATGATGGTTGGTTTAGGGCTGATTCCATTCGGCGGAAGTTTTATTGGTTTAGCAATTGTAGTAATAATTCTCTCACTCGGAACAGGCTCATTACAGCCAACATTGTTAAGCCTAATTTCAGAAGTCACGCCCGAAGCTGAACAGGGATTTACACTTGGTTTTAATCAGTCGCTGTCCGCTTTCGCTCGTGTGCTTGGCCCGCTTTGGGGTGGATTCACTTTTGAATATTTAGGATACGCCTTTCCGTTTATCACAGGTTCGGTTTTTAGTCTTGTTATATTTGTGATAAGTCTGATTTATCTTCCCAAAATATTGCATTTAAGACAAAATGCAGGAAATAAGAAATAAATGTTTTCAGTAGGAAAATTAAATATTGCGAATGCGATTCTTCTCGCTCCCATGGAAGATGTAACTGATCTTTCATTTCGGTTAATTTGCAAAAAACTTGGTGCTGATGTTGTTTATACAGAGTTTGTTAATTCAGAAGGATTAGTTAGAACATCTGAAAAAACACACGCAAAGCTTAAGATTTCTAATGATGAACGACCTGTGGGTATTCAAATTTATGGCGGAAATATCCAATCGATGATTGGAGGAGCGAAAATAGCTGAGGCAGAAACACCGGAGTTGATAGATATTAATGCAGGATGCTGGGTGAAAGATGTTGTTAATTGCGGGGCGGGTTCTGCTTTGTTAAAAGATCCTCCCTACTTGCAAAAGCTTGTAAGAGAAATTGTTAATTCAGTCTCAGTACCTGTTACCGTAAAAACTCGGTTGGGCTGGGATGAAAAAAATATTCAAATTTTAGAAGTTGCAAAACGAATTGAAGATGCCGGAGCAAAGGCGATTACAATTCATTGCCGCACGAGAAATATGGGAAATAGGGGAGAGGTGGACTGGTCGTGGATATCTAAAGTAAAAAGCGTAGTGAATATTCCTGTAGTTCTAAATGGAAATGTATTAACAGCACAAGATGTTAAAAAAGCATTCGATGAAACCGGAGCCGATGCTGTAATGATTGCACGTGGAGCAATCGGTAATCCTTGGATTTTTAGAGAGGCAAAAGAACTTTTACAAAAAGGTGAAATCTCATCCCATGTTGATGTTAAGGAGAGAATTAAAATCTGCCTGGATCATCTGCATTTATCAATAAAAATTAAAGGTGAAAGAAGAGCTGTAATTGAGCATCGGAAATTTTACTCTGGCTATTTAAAAGGCTTGCATAATGTATCTAAGGTTAGATCAGACTTGATGTTAAGAAATGAACTTTCCTCGATCGAAGAAATTTTATCCAAATATGCTGAAGAATTAATTTCTCATAATCCAGTTGTTCCAACAGTGTGAACAATAACAAATCACAAAGGTTTGCTCGAGTAATTTCCACTATTTATATTCCGCCAACATTCACGCTCGTATCTTTTATTTTCCTTTCATTGACATTTGAAGGAAACATAAGCGCTAAGATTTCCGTTATTGCAATTGCATCTTTCTTCGGCGTAATTTTGCAAATAGCATCTTTTATTTATTTTTATAGAAAAGGAATTGTGAGCGATGTCGATGTAAAAATTAAGGATGAAAGAACATTACCTTACTTTGTTTCGATTATAATTTTCACTACTGGTTTTATTCTTCTGCTAATTTTTAAGGTAAGTAGTATTTCAATCGTTTTTTGGTTTTGCTATATTTCAAACACCTTTTTGGTGATATTAATCAATAAATACATGAAGATCAGTATTCATGTTATGGGTATATCAGGTCCACTAGCATTATTTATTTTTTTATTTGGTTTCAAGATGTTCATATTTTCCCCAATTTTAGTATTGGTTGCATGGTCGAGAATTAAATTAAAGTGTCACTCTCTTGTTGAAGTAGTGGCTGGTGGACTTCTCGGTTTTATTTCTGTTTATTTTCAGTTGAGTTTATTTTTCAAATAATTTAAAGTTCTCAGTCTGATCAGAGTATGACCAGACATTTTTAGGAAAATCAATGATAAAATTGTCAAAAGAAAATGAGATTGCGATTCTCACTCTAAACAGAGCAGAGAAAAGCAACGCTCTTCATCCAAAAATGATTGGCCAAATTAAATCCGAATTGGGAAAAATTTCTGATGATAAAGAAACAAAAGCATTGATAATCACGGGTGAGGGAAATTCATTTTGTGCTGGAGCAGACCTGGAATATTTAGATTCGCTTCAAAATTATTCTTCAATCGAAAATGAAAGAGATTCAGAAAATCTTGCGGAAATGTTTTTACAAATTTACAAACTGCCAATAATTACAATAGCGGCTGTTAATGGGCCTGCAATTGCGGGCGGCTGTGGTTTAGCTTCAGTTTGTGATTTCATCGTTGCCGATTCAAATCAGGCTAAATTTGGCTACACTGAAGTAAAAATTGGTTTCATTCCTGCTATAGTTTCTATTTTTATGATGAGAAAGATCGGATTGGGAGCTTCTAAAAAACTTTTCTTAACAGGTGAAATATTAAATGCTCAAGAAGCTACAAATATTGGGTTGGTGGATTACAAAGCGGAAAATGCACTGGATGAAGCTAAATCATTAGCGAATAAACTATCATGTAATTCTCAATCAAGTTATTCATTCACTAAGCAAATGCTTAATGAAATTAGTACGATTAATATTGATGATGCAGTAGATTATTGTATTCGATTAAATACAATTAGCAGATCAACCAAAGATTTTAATGATAGAATCAAAAAATTTCTGAATAAATAATTATCTGTAATGAAAAATGATTTAAAAAAATACATTCGAAGCGTAAGTGATTTTCCTAAGAAGGGAATTGTCTTTAGAGATATTACGACGTTACTTAAAGAACCGAATGCTCTCAAAGCTGCCGCAGATCAACTTTATGATTCATGCAAAGAATTGCAGATTGACAAAATTGTTGGAATAGAATCCCGCGGTTTTATTTTTGGAGCAATGCTTGCTCAAAGATTGAATACCGGGTTTGTTCTTTTAAGAAAACCAGGAAAGCTTCCTGCTGAAACTGAGAAGGAATTTTATGATTTAGAATATGGTAAAGATTCCATTGAAGTGCACAAAGATGCTATCAGCCCTGGAGATAAAGTCTTAATTCATGATGATCTTTTGGCAACTGGCGGTACTGCACAAGCTGCAATTAAATTAGTTGAGAAACTCGGCGGTGAAGTAGTTCAAGTTTTGTTTTTGGTAGAGCTTTCGTTTCTGAATGGAAGAGAAAAATTAAAGGGCTATGATGTAAAATCGTTGGTAGATTATACCAGCGAGTAGGATTAGTTCATTATTTATTTAGTATTCGTATTAGATATGCCAGATTTTCACAACCAGCGGAGCTGCTAAATCTGGCATATTTATTATTTCCAATTTCGGGGTGCAATCACAACCACAAATTCACCCTTTAAAATATGATCCTTCAATTGCGGTTGAATGCTTTGGGCTGTTCCCCTTATTACTTCTTCAAATTTTTTAGTTAACTCACGACAAATGACGATATACCTTTCAGGCATTATTTCAGCCAACTCATCAATTAACTTGTTGATACGATAAGTAGATTCGTACAAAACAATGGTTTTTTCTTCATTAACAAGCTGTTTGAGATTTTTTTGCCTGCCTTTTTTGTTTGGTAAAAAACCTTCAAATACAAATGAATCACTTGGAAAACCGCTTAAAGAAAGAGCTGCAATTAATGCGATTGCGCCCGGAACAGGTACAATGCTGATATTTTCTTTTATGGCGAGATTAATCAATCTTGTGCCGGGATCGGATATGCCAGGCGTACCTGCATCAGAAACTAAGGCACAAGATTCACCATTTTTAATTCGATCAACTACTTTTTGTGCTTTAAACTTTTCACTTGCGGCATTAAGTGAAAACAATTCCTTTTTTATGTTAAGATGATTAAGGAGAACTGAAGTTACGCGTGTATCCTCACAAACAATAAAATCAACTGATTTCAAGGTTTCAATTGCGCGAAGAGTTATATCTCCAAGATTTCCAATCGGTGTGCTTACTATGTAAAGTTTCTCAGTCAATTCTAAGTTGTTTTAAAATGATTGCGGCTCCATTAAGGAGCCGAACCATGCAAGTAGTTATGTAATAATTATTTATTCGACAATAGAAAAATAAAACATTTTAATGAAAATTCAAGTATTATTTTTCCATAGGATTAGTTTGCGATTAAATTTTACTTCTTTTTTCAACCATCTTGATATTTTGATTTTCCAGTTCAGCAAGAACCGGTTCATAGATATCTTTTGTATTCGGGATTCGAACACCTGTTGCTTTAATTCTTCCATCTGCAATCATAGCGGTTGCAATTGCCATTGGCAAACTGACTGTTCTTGCCATTGAAGAATCTCCATTTGGAATTCCAAAATCAATCAGCGTAGAAGTAATTAAATCTTTTGATTTGTCTTTATTTTCTACAATGAATTTGTGTCTGAGAAGAAGTAAATCGATTTCTCCTTTTTTAAAGAATAACTTTTCCTGCATTCTGTCACTCAACATATCCAACAAATTATCTGCTTTTGGAATTGCTTCATCGCTAAATAAGCCGAGCCATTCCATTCGCTCAATTATTTTTGAATTAGTTGAAATACCCACTTTTTTTGCTGCTAACTCTTTCAGGTTATCAGTTTCTTTAGCTTGAAGAGCGTACGCCATTGCTTTTTTGAACGTACTGTTTTTGATAGAAGGAATTGGAGTTTCATCTATCAAACCTAAGTTAGCGATTGCTCGTAAAGTTTCGCACCAGCCGATATTTCTGTACGTACCGCGTTTAACGGTCAGGGCATCCTTCAAATTGTAATCGGCTTTGTAAGGTGTGGAATCACGATTC
>JBGSOQ010000025.1:0-2875 GCA_041739035.1 Ignavibacteriaceae bacterium
CAGCGTCTTCAGGCGTATCAGCGTTCGTTCTAACTTTTAATTTCCTTACCTGATCACAAATTTTCATGAAAGCGACAAAATCCTGGTTTTCTTCGGCTGCTTTTTTCATTGGAAGTTCGCCGAGATAAATGGCGCCTTTTGTTCCGTTTAATGTAATCCAATCACCTTCGCGAACAGTTACATCGCCAACAGTAATTTGTTTTGTGCTGTAGCTAATCTTTAATGATCCGGCACCAACAATACAGCATTTGCCCCAGCCGCGCGCAACTAATGCTGCATGAGATGTCATACCACCACGACCGGTAAGGATTGCTTGAGCCGCTCTCATTCCCTCAATGTCTTCAGGATTGGTTTCTTCTCGAACGAGAATAACTTTTTTTCCATCCTTTGCCCATGCAACTGCGTCAGCAGCAGAGAAAACAACTTGCCCGGTTGCACCACCTGGACCGGCCGGTAATCCTTTAGCAATTACTTTAGTGGTCAGTTCCACTTTCGGATCAACGATAGGATGTAGAAGTTCATCAAGCTGTTCCGGTTTAACTCTCATAACAGCTTCTTCTTTTGTAATTAATTTTTCTTTATACATATCAAGAGCCATCTTTAATGCTGCCGGACCATTTCTCTTTCCAACACGGCATTGAAGCATGTAAAGTGTACCTTCTTGAATTGTAAACTCGATATCAAGCATATCATGATAATGTTTTTCTAAATTCCTTTCAATCTTGTAAAGCTGCTTATATGTTTCAGGCATAGCTTCTTCAAGAGATTGAAGATGTTCTGTATGTTCACTCTTTCCTACAATGTTTATTGGATTTGGGGTTCTAGTGCCAGCAACCACATCTTCTCCCTGTGCATTGGTTAACCATTCTCCATAAAAATGATTTTCACCTGTTGCCGGGTTGCGAGTAAATGCAACACCTGTTGCGGAGCTATCACCCATATTGCCGAACACCATTGATTGAACATTTACAGCAGTTCCCCAATCATCGGGAATTCCTTCAATTCTTCTATAGGATATAGCACGTTTACCCATCCAGCTTTGAAATACCGCAGATACTGCACCCATTAACTGCTGCATTGGATCTTCGGGAAATGGTTTACCCAGAACTTCTTGAACCTTAGCTTTGTAAATTTCAACGAGATTTTTCAAATCATCCGATGTCAAATCAGTATCATTGTGGTAACCTTTCGATTCTTTCATCTTATGAAGTTCTCTTTCAAGCTGATGACGAACACCTTTTCCTTCTGCAGGTTCGATGCCAGCAGCTTTTTCCATAACAACATCGGAATACATTTGGATTAATCTTCTATGCGAATCATAAACAAATCTCGAGTTGCCTGTTTTTGCAATCAAAGCTTCGCGCGTTTCATTGTTCAAGCCCACATTTAAAATTGTTTCCATCATTCCAGGCATTGAAGCCCTTGCACCGGAACGGACAGAGAGTAAAAGCGGATTAGTTTTATCGCCGAACTTAGCCCCCATTTCTTTTTCCACTTTTGCAAGAGCATCCTTCATTTGCTTATCTAGCTCTTTGGGATTTCTCTTTTTGTTTTGATAATAATAAGTGCAAACCTCGGTTGTAATTGTAAAACCAGCTGGAACCGGTAAACCTAAATTCACCATTTCTGCAAGGTTGGCTCCTTTTCCTCCGAGAAGCGCTTTCATTTCTGCTTTTCCTTCAGCTTTTTTGCCGCCGAAAAAGTATACATATTTTTTACTTTTAGTCATTAAATAGATCCTCCGTATAGTTTATTCTGAAATTAAGAGCATTGTATGTTTAGTTAGTTAATTTTATTTAATAAAAATTCCTTAAATGCTTTAGTGTTGTCCATCATCAGCTCGATTTTTAGATAAAAGATATCTATATCATCCAGTTCATTATGATACTCAGAAAGTTTCACGGCATCTTTTTGAGTTGTGACCACCGAATGAGAATTAGTTGTATAAAACATTCTTCTGATCTGTTGAACTTCCTTGTTGGTATAATATTTATGATCGCGAAATATTAAGTAGTTTTCCGTATCAACATTCGTTTGCTTTAATGCTGTAAAAAAAGAATATGGATTTGCAATTCCGCAAACAACCAGGCTTTTTTGTCCTTCAAACTCGCTAAGCTTATACTCGATTTTTCTTTTTATATCTACAAACCCATTTGCCGCATAATAAGTTGTAAATATCTTTTTATTAGCAAAGTATTTTTTCACGCTTTCAGGAATTTCCCGGGACTGTGAAAATTTTCTATTTATGATTACTGCACTTGCTCTTTCAATCGAAGTAAATGGTTCTCGCATGCTTCCAGCAGGCAGAAGATAATGGTCAAAAAAATCGGGACTTATTAAAAACTTTTGCTCACAAATAAGCAGGTCAATATCTCGCTTTATCCAACGGTGCTGGAATGCATCATCGAGAACAATTGTATCAACGCCCCGGTCAGAAATTAATTTTCTGGCTCCATCAATTCTTTTTTCAGAAACGGCGCTAGGCACATTGCATTCTTGTGCTGTTAATATAATTTCATCCCCGCACTTTTCAACATCCGTTAAAATATTTTTACCATCCGATACCAGAAGATAACCTTTGGATTTACGCCTATAACCACGGCTAAGTACTCCAACATTTTTTCGTTCACCTTTTAACAGATTGATCAAGAAAATTACAAGCGGTGTTTTACCTGAACCGCCAACGTTAATATTTCCAACCGAAATAACTTTTGCAGCAACTGACTGACTCTTAAAGATGTTTTTGTCAAACAACTTATTTCGCATCCTAACGATCAAAGCGAAAATCGGAACGAAGGGAATCAATATAAATCGTATAATCTTCATTTTTTCTTGGTGATTGCCACTAATTAAATATCTCAGCTTCAGATTGAAG
>JBGSOQ010000043.1:0-2439 GCA_041739035.1 Ignavibacteriaceae bacterium
ATTTTGGTTAAGCGGTATAAATGGAGTGATTTATTATACCACTGATGGTGGTACGAGCTGGACTACAGCTAAAACAATAACTGGAAATACTCTTTACAGTATTGCTGTTGCAGGGGAATTATTGTGGATTTCCGGAAGCAACGGAACAATATTGAAGGGTTACACAGATCCTACAGTACCTGTTGAGTTAGTTTCATTCAATGCTTCGGTTTCGGGAAACAATGTACATTTGGTATGGAAAACAGCTTCTGAACTTAACAATAAAGGATTTGATGTGGAAAGAAAATATGAGGGAGAAAGCTGGGTAAAAATTGGATTTGTTACCGGAAAGGGAACTACTTCAGAACCTTCTGATTATAAATATTCTGATAATGTGGAGAAAACAAGTAAAGTAGCTTATAGGCTAAGACAAGTTGATTTTGATGGTTCGTTCGAGTATTCAAACGTTGTGGAGCTTGATTTGACGGCGCCCGACAAATTTGACTTAGCTCAGAACTATCCTAATCCATTCAACCCGACAACATCTATTAAATACAGTTTAGTTGCAAAGAGTCAAGTTGAATTGAAGATTTACAATATTCTCGGCAAGGAAATTATGACACTTGTAAATAACGTGCAGGATGCAGGTAATTATGAAGTTCAATTCAATGCACATAACCTTTCAAGCGGTGTATACTTCTACGAATTAAAGGCCGGAAGCTTTAGTGCTAAGAAAAAGATGATGTTGATTAAGTAAAATAAATTGATTATAAACCCAACTCTTTTGGGGAGTTGGGTTTGTTTTAGATAATTATTGTTTTTAGGCTCAATAAATATGACTTATCCAAACTGTCAGTAATTCATGTTTAACTCTTTAATCTTTTCTTTGTTTTTAGTTATAATCAATTTTACTTCCTTAGCACAGGAAAGAGTAAAGCTTGATCCAAAATTTTATCGCACATGGCTTAGGCATGAATTCTATCAAGATATAATGAAAGGTAAAACCCCACGTGAAAGCATGAAGATGGAGCCACTCATGCAGCTATATTTCTTTCCCGATACAAACTTAGTTTTAATAGGATCTTTTGTCGAAGGAATGCAATGGAATTTTACAATAACAGGTACGGAGACCATAACAATCTATGATTTATATGACAAAGGAAAAATTGAATTCACTATTTTTTTATTCGAACAAGACAATGAAAAAAGATTAGTTGTAGATGATGGAATAGAGAAGATGGTCTTTATAGGGCTTGATGAAAGGTACCATAACAGAAATGGAGTCGTTCCTTTCATAAATGATAGATTCATAACGGGCGATTATGTTTCTGCGGATGACTCCTCTTTGAAAGTTTCTTTTTCAAGTGATGGTAAGGTATCGGGTTTAAAGAATTATTTTGAATATGGAATACCCCTATTCTGGATTGGATTAACAGAAGATTTTGACATGATAATACTAAGATATAGACTTGAAGGTATTCGACATTTTGATGGATTTCATTGGAAGAAATCTGACGATAAGTTAATATTATTTAATATAGAACCATCTGACGATGACATTGATTCGGAAATTAGATATCGTAATGCCAAAATTCTTGATAAATACGTGGAATTAATCGAAATCAATTCAAGTGATTTACAAATGAAATAGGTTCTACATTAATGAGATAAATGAGTAAAATTTTTTTTATATGGTTTTTTATCATTGGCTCTATTTGTTTTGCCCAACAAAACATTGGAAGCTTGAGTGGAATTGTTACCAATGAAAAAGATGAACCTCTTCCTTTTGCCAATGTAAGATTCAAAGAAACTAACAATGGCACAGCAACAGATACTAAGGGTAGATTTAAGATAATTTCTCGTGCGGGGGTTTTCAATATTGAAGTCTCTTTCATTGGTTATGAGAAGGTAACTGAAAAAATTGAAATATTCGAGAATAGAACTGTTGAAAGAAATTATAAATTAAGAAGTACTTCATTTGAAATAGGAACGATTGAAGTTGTCGCTAAATCAGATTTTCTTCCAATCACTCCGGAAACAAAAACTACAGTAACATCAGGGGAAATAGAACATATTCAAGCTTCAAGCTTAAATGATGTACTTAAACTTACTCCAGGAGTTGAAACAACCAATCCCACATTAAATTCTGTTGAGAAAGCCAGCATAAGAAGCGGAGATGCATTAGGTTCTCAAATTATTCTTGATGGAATCCCCATTTCAAATAATGCAAATCTTCAAGTTGGTATAGGTGTGTCAACTGCAAACAGCGGTTTTGATCTTCGTTCTATTCCTGCAGAAAATATTAAAGAAGTTGAAATCATTCGCGGCATTCCATCTGCGCAATACGGCGATCTAACCGATGGATTATTGATTGTAAAAACTAAATCGGTAATTGAATCACCAAAAGCAAAAATAAAATACAATCCTCAGCTTTATGAGTTTAATGTTAGTTCAGGCATT
>JBGSOQ010000046.1:0-9758 GCA_041739035.1 Ignavibacteriaceae bacterium
TGGAACTCAAGTGCCTGAGGGATATCTGATTTTAGCGAATACAAGTGGAACATTTACATCACCAACGGATGGCATAACTTATTCTGATGACAGCAATTTAGCTGATGGCTCGGGTAGAGCAAATATTCTTTATTCAGCTTCAGATTCTTACACTTTTTCCGGTTTGAATTCAGGCACACCATATTACTTTAAAATATATTCATACAATGGAAGTGGAACAGAAAGAAATTATAAAACGGATGGAACAGTTCCGTCAACTGATGGCACAACCCTAAGTGGAGGAGGCTCTTTATTAGCTGGAGATATTGCCATTGTTGGATTTAACATGGATAATCCGGATGAATTTGCCTTTGTACCATTAGTTGATCTGCCTTCAGGGACACAGATTAAATTTACTGATAATGGATGGACGGCCGCCGGTGCATTCAGAGCAAACGAAGGGATTGTCACATTTACAGCATCAGCTTTGATACCTAAAGGTACTGTTAAAGTATTTAACTCAGACTCACCATCTTCGGAATTCGTCAAATCTGGGAGTTTTGATTTTTCGACAAGTGGTGATCAACTCTTGGCTTATACTGGAATCGAGGCTACTCCTTATTTTCTTTATGCAGTAAACAGCGAGGCAAATGGATGGCAATCTGATGCAACAACATCAAATACTTCCGCTTTACCTACGGGATTAATCAATGGCAGTACAGCTGTGGCATTGGATGAAATAGACAATGCAATTTATAACGGACCTATCAATTTATTGCCCGCAGATTTTCTTCTTTCGGTAAGTAATAAAAGTAATTGGACAGGTTCAGATGCGACTAGACAAACTATGCCAAGCGGGGTATTTCCACTCCCCGTTGAGTTGACCACTTTTCTTGCAAAAGTTGTGAACAGCAAGGTGCTGCTAAGCTGGGAAACAGAAACTGAAGTGAGTAATTATGGATTTGCTGTTGAACGAAAAGCAATACAGACAGCATCTTGGATGAATATAGGTTTCATTAATGGTGCCGGTAACAGTAATTCAAATAAAAAATACGAATTTATAGATTTTGATCTCCAGCCAGGAAAGTATTCATACAGGTTAAAGCAAATAGATATTGATGGCTCATATACTTACAGTTTTGAGATCAATGTTGAAATTATTCCTCCAGTTGCACATACACTCAACCAGAACTATCCTAATCCATTCAATCCAAGCACAAAGATTAGTTGGGAGTCGCCAGTAAGCAGTCGGCAAACTTTAAAGGTTTATGATGTACTTGGTAATGAAGTTGCAATACTTGTTGATGAGTATAAACCAGCCGGAAATTATGAAGTTGAGTTTTCCACCAAAGGCGGATCCGCCTCTGGCGGAGATGCTTCTCACCTATCAAGCGGAATTTATTTCTACAGATTGCAATCCGGAAATTATGTCGAAACGAAAAAAATGATTCTGCTCAGATAATTCAATTATTGCAAGTGAGACCCAATTCGTTTTTGGGTCTCACATCTCGTCCGATTAAAATCGTGTGCTCCAGAACACGCAGAACACTAAAAACACATCTTTTTACTTTCTAATTCTTGACTTTTAATTATCCAAAATAGATTTTTGCTGTCACGTATTACAACACCTAACTAGTGCAAATCTTCGGGGGAAAAAATTAACATTAAACCAATTTTGTATCATTTGCTTAATGATACAATAGAATTCACAACAACCAATTTAAAGGAGAATATTTGTGAATAGAATATATCTTTATACTCTTTTTGTACTTGTGTTTACAACATCAGTGCTTTCGCAAGGTCCTGTCAAAGAATTAGAAATCGAGGTTAATGGAAATCCTCATATCATGGAAAAACCGGGTGAGGGATTAACAGGATCATCTATTTTTGATGTTAACGGTGATGGCGTGCGAGATTTAATTGTCAGCCCTCGAGATCCAGCAAGTGGGCAAGCAACGGGTTTTCTTGTTAAAAGCGGTAATAGCAGCCAAGTTTGGGAGTACCCAATTCCAACATCCACGGGTTTCGAAGAAATTGTGTTTACCTACAAATTTATAGGATTTTACGAGATGAATAATGACAGTCCTGAGAAAGAAGCATTATTTGCGAGAAAAATGGGAAGGTCATTCACTGATGTTGTAATTCTAAACCAACTATCTGCTTTTAACATAAAATTAGCTGATGTGATTATTTCAAACATTGCAGATATTGATGATGATGGTATTGAAGAATTACAATTGTATAATCAGAGTGCAGGACTATTAGAAATTTGGGGACCTGGACCAAAACTCGAATTGTTTCCTGCGAGCTTTTCATGTGACAATTTTACTATCCTAATAGATTCAGTCGATATTGATACTATATTGGTAGTAAACTACACAACTCAAGTAAATGGCGAAAAAAGAATTCTAGAGTACAAGTTTCTGAAAAATCAATCAGTTGATATTTCGATACTAGATGCAAACAGCAATGTTTTAGTTTCATTCAATTCTTCGAAAGATTTTTGGTCGCTGCCGGAGAAGGATGATGAAGTAATTGCCTGGCTAGTAACTCAAAATCTCATTAAAAATACTTCAGTTGGCTTAGCTGCAATTTGGTTAGATGTCAAAGATTCATTCTCGGAGGAATCCAGATCCGCAGTTAGTTCTGCTCTGGGAGCTATTGGCGGAATAATTGGAACTATTCCCGGTATTGTTGATATTCTTTGCAGGGCAAGCGGTACGGCTACTTGCACAGATGATTTTGGTACAGTATCAATTACGTGTGATTGTGGTGTTCCATCTTGCGTAACCCAGCAAGTCACAGTTACTGTAAGGATTCGTGAGACTAATCCAAGCACTGGTGAAGTTACTGAGAGAGAAGAAATTCAGACAAAAGAAAAATGCGTTTGTACTTGCCTTAAGCTTAGGGAAACAAAAGGTTGATCTTATAGCTAAAAAAATCATAATGATTGTAAGAATATTTCCAACAAAAGGAGTGAATAATGAAAAAACAATTTTTAATTTTTATTTTACTGTTAGTCGTTTACTCAACAACATACGCTGAATTTGTAGAACAATTTCGTTCTGAACCTAAACGCAGATTTGCCAAAGCTTTAAAAAATGTGCTTACAAGCAATGAATATTCTACGAGAGATTTGAACGGGAATGGTGTTAACGATCGCTTCAATATCGAAGTAGATGGTGCTAGTGGAGGTTATCTATGTTCTGTTTATGATGGTTTATCTAAATCCCCTTATTTGCAAATCCCCCTCTCCCCTGTGAATAATAATGTTCCAACAGATCAGATGTCACTTAATTTTTTCTACTTAAAAGGTAACAATCCTCCCACTTTAATTTTGCAAGTAAAAGGAGGCACTGATGTCGCGATGGAAGAATTGCATCTGATTAATATTTTGACTGGTCAAGTAGAATATAGCGCCACAAGTGCAAAATTTTTAGGAGTTGCTAACATTGACAATGACTTTGTTCCAGAAATTTTGATGTATGATAAAGCTTCTCCTGTGCTTGCGATCGTGGCAATTGAGTGGAAAGAGGGTGGAAATAGTACTGTGACAAATTCTGATGTAATAAGAAAAATAAATCAACCGACTTCTCATTTTGCTAAACCAAATCTTGATTATTCATTAGCTCTTAAATATGAATCTGCTCCCAAGACTCAATTGATTTATGATGACTCGTACTTTGAGAGTGTAAACGACTTAGATGCTGACGGTGATGGCGTGATGGATATTGTTCTTGCAATTGAGAATGATAATAACGATCCAGTTGGAATTGTTGTACGCGATGGAAGCACGAAAGAAATCAAATGGGCATTCCAATATCCTGCCGAGCAGTTAAATGAATTTTCTAATTTCCGTGGATTTTATGATGCTGACGGCAATGGTGTTAAGGAAGCTATGTTTGGAAATCGAACTGTAGTTGCTGCTGATAAAAGTATTTATTCGCTAAATGAAAATTTTGAACTCCAGGCAGTTTATGATGTTGACAACGATGGTTACCCTGAATTGGTGGGAATTGGATTACAAGATTCAACGGTTCAAGTTTGGGGAACTGAATCACCCTCTGGTGTTGGTGAGAAGGATTTAATTGCGGCGGGTTTTCAATTACGGCAAAACTATCCGAATCCCTTCAATCCTTCTACTAAAATTAGTTGGCAGTCGCCAATCGCAAGTTGGCAAACTTTGAGAGTTTTTGATTTGCTTGGCAACGAAGTTGCAACTTTAGTGGATGAGTACAAAGCTGCTGGAACTTATGAGTTTGATTTCGATGCAAGAAAACTTTCCTCAGGAGTATATTTTTATAAAATACAAGCTGGATCTCTTGTGGAAACGAAAAAGATGATTCTACTCAGATGAAATAATTCTAATTCACAAAATGATTATAAAATTAATAAGGAAACAGCCGAGTGAAAAATATCGTTATATCTCTTAGTTTATTTTTTTCTTTACATCAATCTGTTTCTGCCCAATGGAATCAAGCTATTACCGGCATGGGTAATGAGGCAATCGGTGCATTGTTGGCAGATGGAGATACATTATACGCCACTGCTACTTTCGATGTATTTAAAAGCACCAACGAAGGCGATAATTGGTTTAAAATTAATAACGGACTCCCTCCCGTCCGTAATTTCTATGCAATTGTTCAAAGTGGTAATTTTTTAATTTCCGGCGGCGATTCACCAGGAATCTGGTTATCAGCTGATAATGGAAGCAGCTGGTTTCAAACTACAAATGGTGTTGATGCAGATGAATATGTATATTCTTTTTTTGTTGATGGAAATACTGTATATGCTGCTATTGGCTCTCCGTCCGCTGTTGGTATTTCTACTGATAATGGAAACACATGGACGAAATCGACAAATGGCATTACCAGCTCTCAGCTTATTACTGGTGTTGCAAAGCTGGGTTCAACCTTATATGCAACTCATAGCTCATTGGGAGTTCATACATCAACAGATAATGGTGTAAATTGGAAATTATCCTTTAGCGGCGGAATAGGAGCACAAGAGAAAAATGCAATTGTCACTAGCAGTACTAATCTTTGTGTGGCTGCTTCTAATGGAGTATGGACTTCAACTGATAGCGGCGCAACCTGGGAACATAATTTAACAACTGGTTTTATTACCGGTTTTGGAAATGATGGAACTCATCTATATGCTGTCGGATCTCTTCCACCATATCGCTCTGGTGACAATGGTATTACCTGGACGCCTGTAGATGATAATGGCCTGGTCAGTTCAATTAATAATACTATTCAATTTACATCTCAGTATGCTTTGATAAATACATTTGGAATTGGGGTGTATCGGCGCAATATTTCTGAAATTACAGCAATCGAACAAGATCAACTTGAGAGTTTCCCCGGGTTTTTCAATCTTGAACAAAATTTCCCTAATCCTTTCAATCCAAACACAAAAATTAGTTGGCAGTCGCCAATTGCAAGTTGGCAAACTTTAAAGATTTATGATGTTATTGGCAACGAAGTTGCAACCTTAGTTGATGAGTATAAGCCTGCTGGTAATTATGAGGTAAGTTTGAATGCCTCGGAGCTATCATCAGGGGTTTATTTTTATAAACTTCAAGTTTATCCCGCTATAAGCAGGGCCGGAAATTTTATTGAAACGAAGAAGATGATACTTCTCAAATAAGTAATTAATGCGAGGCTCAATTCTATGTTGAGCCTCATTCTTCATCTCACCGAACAAAACCTTCGATGAAAAATTCAGTTCACTTCCAATTACATTTTTGCTAATTTCGCTTTAGCTATCTTTTCTTTTTAATATACTCTTATGATGTATACTTACGAAATCATTATTGTCAAATGAAATCAATATATAAAACCCGGGGATGAAATGATCATAGTTGATTTAACATTTAGATTATCATTACTCGTCGCAATAAGCGTTCTGTCTGGTTTTATTGTTGTTAGGTTCGAACGAACAAAACTAAGTGGTAAAATATTACAAGGTTTACTCTTTGGTATTGCTGCAGTAATTGGAATGCATGATCCTTTCATACTAAGCAAAGGTATTATTTTCGATGGAAGATCTATTTTAATCAGTCTGTGTACATTATTTTTTGGCCCGCTTTCAGGTATAATCGCTGCGGTTATGGCTCTTATCTACAGATTAATCATTGGAGGTGCGGGCTTAATAATGGGAATTTTGGTTATCATGTGTTCCTTTATAATTGGTTACATATTCCATATTCGAAGAGCTAGTAAACCTGATTTGAAGTTATCTGCTTTTAAGTTATATCAATTTGGACTTTTAGTGCATGCAGCGATGCTGCTGCTGATTTTAACAATACCTCTAGCTAACATAGCTAGTGTTTACAAATCCATTTCTCTAACTGTAATCGGTATTTACCCTTTTGTTACCCTCTTAATTGGGAAAATTCTTTTGGATCAGGAAGAAAATCAATCCTTCATAAAAAAACTCGAGGAAAGTGAAGAAAGACTTCGATTATCGTTGAAAGCCGCCAATCAAGGTTTATATGATCTCAATGTTCAAACTGGAAGTACTGTGGTTAGTGAAGAGTATGCAACTATGCTAGGTTATGATCCCAAAACATTTGTAGAAACTAATTCTTCTTGGATAGAAAGACTTCATCCTGATGACAAACCGGCTGCAGCAAAAGCATATTTGGATTATGTTGAAGGAAGAACTCAAGAATACAGAATTGAATTTCGTCAAAGAACAAGAGACGGAAGTTGGAAATGGATTCTTTCCACAGGCAAAATAGTTGAGTATGATTCTGAGGGTAAACCTCTTCGAATGTTAGGCACACATACAGACATCACCGAACTAAAGCAGACAGTGATCGCACTACAAAAATCAGAAGAAAAATTTGCGAAAATGTTTCGGTCAAGCCCGGATACAATAACGTTATCATATCTTAAAAATGGGCTCATTGTTGATGTTAATGAAGCTTGCTTAGAGAAAACGGGCTATGTGAGAGATGAGATTATTGGTAAAACTGTAGTCGATTTAAATCTTTGGGCAGATATTAACGATCGAGATAAATATGTAGCGGAGTTACTAAATACAGGGAAAATAACCAATTTCGAAACTCGATTTAGAATGAAATCAGGGGAACTAAGAGATGCGCTTATCTCCGGTGAAGTGATAGAATTAGATGGCGAAAAATTTATTCTTGGTATTATTCGTGATATTACAGAACGAAAAGAGAGCGAGAAGTCTCTATTCGAAAATCAAATGCGTTTGCAGTCAATCGTAAGTAATGCACCAGTAATACTTTTTGGTCTTGATGCTGATGGAGTATTTACTTTCTCAGAAGGTAAAGGTCTTCAAGCATTAGGTCTTAAACCGGGTGAAGTTGTAGGTCAATCGGCATTAGAAATTTATAAGGACTTTCCAGACGTGGTCAAGTCCATGAAACGTGCGCTGAATGGCGAGGTTCTGTCAGCAATTCATGATATGGGGAAATGGGTTTTTGATGTTTACTATACACCATTAAAAAGTGAAAATGGGCAAATAAATGCAGTAATTGGAGTTGCTACAGACATTACCGAACGCACGAAAGTGGAAAACGCATTGAGGCAAAGTGAGGAGAAATTCCGAACTATTTTTAACTCAACGCCAGTACCCTTAGCAGTAAATGACAGTGAACAGAATATCTTGCTGTTAAATGATGAGTTCGTCAAGATCTTTGGTTATACTTTGGAAGATATTCCTACATTGAATGAATGGTGGCCAAGAGCATATCCTGATGCTGAGTACCGACAATGGGTTACATCAACCTGGCAAGACCATTTGAATGAATCAAAAGAAAGCAATGAACCATTTGAGCCTCTAGAATTAAAAATAAAGTGTAAAGATGGAACATACAGAACGGCAATTGCTGGACTATCATGGCTTGGTGATCCTAAATCTTCAATACAGCTTGTAATTTTATATGATATTACAGAAAGAGAACGTGCCGAAAAAGAAATTCAAAATAAAAATAAGGATCTTGCGAAGCTATTTGAAATTAGTATAAATCTTCTTGAGTCTGCTGATAAAAAAACTATACTTGAGAAAATTGTCGAAAATTCTGTTGACTTAATTGGATTAGATAGCGGAGCTATCTACTTAATTGACGATAATGAATTAATTCTGCAAGCTACGACACCGGCCCTACCGGATTATTTTCCTGATGAATTTAGAAAAGCTGATCTTTCTAACCATACGCATATCTTAAATGCGATAAAACAGCTAGCTCCTGTAATTGTATCTGATGTTTCTGAAGCAGAATTATCCGCTGAAGAAAAAATTATAACACAAAGCAGAAACCTAGGATCGTTGGTGTATCTGCCTTTGTTAGTTGGAAAACAAGCTGCGGGAGTTCTCATTTTAGGAACAATCGGAAGGAAGCATGATTTCACCGAAAATGAAATTGGTTTGAGTAAAACATTGTCGAATCTTGCATCTTTATCTTTAGAAAACTCCGTATTATTTGAAAAGCTTAATAAAAATATTGCCGATTTAAGGAAAGCTATAGATGAGAAAAATGTTGCTGGCGAAGCTCTCAAAGAAAGCGAAGAAAGATTTCATGCTATGTTTGAAAAACATCATGCAATAATGCTGTTAGTTGAACCCGAAAGCGGTAATATAATTGACGCAAATCAATCAGCTGAAAAATTTTATGGTTATAATCTTTCACAATTACAGCTAATGAACATTGGTCAAATCAATATGCTTCCGCCGGAGCAATTACATAAAGAAATTCAGAAGGCTGCCACCGAGTCGCGAACTTCTTTCAATTTCTCACATAAATTAAGTTCAGGAGAGATACGATCGGTTGAAGTTTTTTCAACACCAATAACCGTTGCAAATAAAATTTTACTGTTTTCTATAATACACGATATAACCGAAAGAGAGTTAGCAGAAATGGAGGTTTTGAGTTCTCAACTCCAACTAAGAGCTTTAGCAGCTAGAATTGAAAGTGTGCGAGAGGAAGAAAGAATTCACTTATCCAGGGAATTGCATGATAATCTAGGTCAAAGCTTAACAGGTTTAAAAATGGATGTTGCCTGGCTGGGAAGGAAAATTAGCAAGAAGAAGCCGGAAAGTGTTGAAACGATTTTAGATAAAACAAAATCAATGTCAGAACTGATTGATGTGGTAATTAATGATGTTCGCAGGCTCTCATTAGATTTACGCCCAAATTTGTTAGACCATCTTGGTTTATTATCCGCACTGAATTGGCTTGTTGACGATTTTAAAAAACGGTCTGAGAAAAAATGCGTATTCATCTCAAATATTAAAGATATTGAAGTCAATCAGACAACAGCAACTTCGGTTTTTAGGATTTTTCAGGAAGCATTTACAAATATTTCACGTCATTCCGACTCTACGCTGATTCAGTTTTCTATAGATGCCTCAAAAACTGACTATATTTTTACTCTCAATGATAATGGTGAGGGAATTTCGGAAGATGAAATAAAAAGAGTGAGCTCGCTTGGCGTAAGAGGAATGAAAGAAAGATCTATTCAGATTAATGCTACCCTAACAATCAAAGGTTCTAAAAATAAAGGTACAACAATTACCTTAACCGTTCCAAAGGATAAAATATAATGATTAAAATTCTGATTGCAGACGATCACCCAATCGTGCGAAGAGGATTAAGAGAATTGATTGAGGATGAGGCAGATATGATAGTTGAATGTGAAGCTTCATCTTCGGATGACACAATTGAGAATTTGCGCCTTTCCAAAATTGATATTGTACTTCTCGACATTTCTATGCCAGGTAAAAGCGGGCTTGATCTTCTTCAA
>JBGSOQ010000049.1:0-5250 GCA_041739035.1 Ignavibacteriaceae bacterium
CGCAAGGGTGCCGCCTTTAATTTCAGTAGCGTATCCATTTTTAACTTTAATACTTATGTTAGCATTTTTAATCAAACCTAAACCAGCCATTGAACCATCAACAATAAAAATTCCTTTTGATGTTCCTTCAACCGGTGCAAGAAAAGTTTCGCCGGTCGGTAGATTGCCGCTTTCGCCCTTTGCATGAAAAAGACCTTTACTCGCATACGATGTTCTTCCCTTGATGCTGAAAGAAATATCTGTTCCCAAGTGTGAAGTTACTCTAACATGACTTCCCTTTTCTAAAATCTCTTTTAGTTTAATCGAAAGTTTAGAAATTTTTTTATAATCAGCGTTCATCCCGCGAATCATAACATCTTTTGTTATTCCCGGAAAAGTTGCAACTCTTACACCTTTTGCAGATGCTGATCTCCTCGCATTAGTGTGGGTCAGTGATTTAGCCGTAGGACATAAAACAACATCAAACTTTTGCATTAATTCCCCAACCGCTTCAGGCGGTTCTTCCCCATTTATTTTTCCGGATTTCATTTCAACATAGAGCGCTTGATGCCTTAAACGTATAGCATTAGTGTATAGAGAGTAACCGATTTCTCTTTTCATTTCATCGGTAATTATTAAAACTTTCTCATCCTTTGTGGTACCCATGCAAGTTTTAATAGCTATTATGCAAGCTGAATCGAGTTTAGTCTTTTTCATAATATAATTCCTCTAGACAAATTTTTATAATGGTAATCCGATATTTAATTGAATAACAGCGCTAAATCCGCCGTCAGTAATAAAATTTTTCATCGCCCCGGTTGAGTTTTCATTCTTTACTAATCTAGTCCCATCATCCATTTTCACTTCATCAATGGTTATTTTTGAATATGCTGCTAATCCCTCGAGGGTGATGTATTCACCTAAAATTTCGATTATGACTCCTGTTCCGATTGAGTAACCAAACTTTGAATCACTTTTAAAATTCTTAACAACAGTTAAAGCACCGGGAAAATTTTCTGTGCTGGAAAATCTTGTCTGGCTATAAAGCAGCGCCGCATCAATTATTTTCCAATTTAGAAAAGATACGATTGGAGTACCGAGGTCAAAACCTAATCCCCAGTTAATCAATTTCACTTCGTATGAAGTTGTAACATCTCCAGACAATAAGGTTTCCACTGCTTGATGTTTTTCGTCAAGAAATTGGTAAAACCCCTTACCGGTTACTATTACTCCATTGAATTTTTTTCTAAAAATATTTAATCCAACTCTAAATCCTTTTGCAGTACCAAAGCTGCTGAGATTTTCTGTTAAAGAATCTTTTCGATTTAAATTGAAAATTTTTATATAATCATTCAATCCGTTTGGCTGATATTTTTGGTAGCTGTAACCTACATAACCTCCGGTGAAACCAAAACAACCAAAACCGAATGTTTGTGGATAAGTTCGGGTTTGCAGTAAAACAAAAATTATGATTGCTGATTTAAGACTCAACCGGGTCATTAAAGTTCTTCCTTTTTTTAAATTTAAGAATCTGAAGAATTAAATAGTATCCCTAAATTTTATTTTGATTTTATATTGAGCCGGTTTATTCCTTCTTATGAATCGATCCAAGTTCTAACCCATGACCAGATGAACTTTTTTCAGACCTTCTCAAAAAATATGCAAAAATTAATCCAAAAAATCCTAAAGATGAAAATATCCACATACCTAAATTATAGCCGCCAGGATTTGTCGAGCTTGCAGCAGAAGCATCATTAGCAAAACCAATTAACAAATTAAATCCGAACAAACCAATATTTTGAATCATCGTCATCAATCCATAAGCCGTTCCCAATTTTGATGAATCAACAATGATGGCAACAGAGGGCCACATAACTGCGGGTACAAGTGAAAAAGCTATTCCCATCATTGCCATTGGTAATATTAAATAAATTGGAATTGCCGCATCAATATCAAAAAACTTTATGCTAAGATGGATAAAATCACTGTTAGTCATTAAATCCGGTTTTCCAAATTGATAAGCCATCATCAAGTAAACAGGAATTATAAGAAGTGAACCGAACATCATCAGCAATGCGCGTTTACCAATTTTATCTGCAAGCAATCCGAACAACGGAGTAAAAATCATCGCAGCAAGAGTTAAAATACTGGAAAGGTTGCCGCCGACTTCTCTGCTTGTTCCGTGGGCTTCCTGAAAGAATTTAATAGCAAAAGTCTGGAATGGAAACATTGCTGAATAAAATGTGACGCACAATGCAGTGATATACCAGAATGATGTTGAGAATGACTTTGGTTTGAGAAAAAGAATTAATGCTGCGACAATTAAGAGAATCAAATAGATTGCCCAATTATCGGAATTAACAAAGCTTAAAATTATTACAACTCCTGCTAACGCTGCCAAAATGAACCATCGTGTGTTTTCTTTAATTCTTAAAATATCAGATAAGAGTATAGCATCTTGTTCACCTTCTTTGGGTAGATCATAATTCTTGGATGCGTAAATATCGAGAAAGAAATAAATGATGACACATATGAAAGCAAAAATTCCGGCTGCAACCGTAATCCAAAGCGGGGATTGCCAATATTCATACAAACTTTTTCCCCATGAGGGAGAATTAAGTGCCATAAATGAACCCAACCTTGCAACGGTAAGATTTAATCCGAAAGCGAATGATAATTCCTTACCTTTAAACCATCGAGCAATAATTGTCGTTATAGCTACTATCATAGACTCAGCACCTAAACCAAATATTAACCTTCCAGCGGACATCAACCAGATATTTCCCGTAAGCGCTGTTACGACCGAACCAAGCATTATCAATGCTGTAAATATCACCACTGATGTTTTTGTACCGATTCTGTCAATCAATAATCCGCCAATCAGAACCATAATAATATTCGGGAATGAATAAATCGCGTTTAGCAAACCGATGTTCGAATCCGAAAAACCTAATTGTGATTTTAAAAGATCAGCGAGCGGGCTTATGCTATCGTAAATATAGTAGTTGCCAAACATTGCTAAACTAATTAAGAGTAAAGCAGTCCATCGTAGTAAATTTGAGGGCTGTGGAAGTTTTTCCTGCAATGTATTTTCCATTTTTCTTCTTTAATTATTTCTAAAAGAAAATAAAAAAGCCAAAGCCGCCGGATAACAATTTCTGATCTCCTTTGACTTTGACTTAATAGGTTTTTGTTTTACGTTCAATTCTTCAGAATATTTTTTAGCACATTTTTTAATAGATCATAAAACGGAGAAACTGAATCTATCTTAAGTTTTTCAGCCGGTGAATGAACACCAAACATTGTAGGTCCGAATGAAATCATATCCATTCCAGGATGCTTCTCACCAATAATTCCGCATTCTAAACCGGCATGTATGGCTTTAATTTCCGGTTCCTTGCCAAACATATTTTTATAGGTGGATTTCATCACACCCAAAATTTCTGAATGAACATTTGGTTTCCAGCCGGGATAACCATCTCCGTAAGTGATATCTGCACCGGCAAGTTCAAAAACTGAAGATGCCATGTTCACAATATCCTCATTTTCAGATGCAACCGAGCTTCTTTGACTTGTGACAATGTTAACGCTCTTTCCTTCGGTTATAATTGTTGCAAGATTAGTTGAAGTCTCCACGAGTCCCGGAATGTCCGGTGACATTGTAATAACACCATGCGGGACTGCATAAAGTGCGTGCAATAATTTTCTCTGAGTTTTAGGATCCATCACTTTGGATGGCATTGAATGCTTTATTAATGATACATTAAGATCAGGTTCATTGGTTGCTAATTCAGCTTTAACCGTTTGATTGAAATTCTTAACAAACTTTTTCAGCGTCTTGTCTGATGATTTTGAAACTGTTACAACTGCAAATGCTTCGCGAGGAATTGCATTGTGCTTGTTGCCGCCTTCAATTTTAGCCAAACGAATTTTATGATCTTTTGAAAAACTCCAAAGCAATCGAATT
Organism: Ignavibacteriaceae bacterium; assembly: GCA_041739035.1. Lineage (GTDB taxonomy): Bacteria > Bacteroidota > Ignavibacteria > Ignavibacteriales > Ignavibacteriaceae > XYD12-FULL-36-8. Next base: position 3,947 of record JBGSOQ010000049.1, read on the forward strand.
AAAATTTTAATTGCATTTCCTCTTCCGGTATGAATTTCTAAACCGGAGTGCCCGCCTCTCAATCCTGCAACTTTAATTTCATAAGCAACAGAACCACCAGGTGTTTTTTCCGGTTTGAATTTGAATCTTGCTTGCGTATTCTTTCCACCTGAACACCCAATGTAAAGACTACCCTCCTCTTCAGAATCCATATTGATAAGAATATCGGCTTTCAAAAAACCGGGTTTTAAACTTGAAGCTCCGGTAAGTCCTGTTTCTTCATCAAGAGTAAAAAGGCATTCGAGCGGACCATGAACTAAACTTTTATCCTCCAAAACAGCTAGAGCTGTTGCTACGCCTATACCGTTATCAGCACCCAGCGTGGTTCCTTTAGCTTTTATCCAATTCCCATCGATGTAAGGAACAATTGGATCATTATCAAAATCATGCTCAACATCTCGATTTTTTTCACAAACCATATCAATGTGACCTTGGAGACATACAGTCTTCAAGTTCTCCATTCCTGGAGAAGCTGGTTTACGAATAACTATGTTGCCAAATTTATCTGTCAGAGTTTCCAAGTTATTTCTTTTTCCCACTGATTTAACATACTCAGCAATTTTTTCTTCCTTTTTGGAAGGACGAGGATATTTACAAATTTCCTCAAAGTGATTGAAAACATCTTGCGGATTAAGATGACCTAATATTTGTCCCATAATTAACTCCTTTAGTTTATTTCTTTAAATGAAATGAATCCTTGTTCGTACAATTGAAATATAAATTTTGTAGTTCTATCCTCCTCTTGTGGAATATCATCACCAAATTTATTTTTAAGATTTTTAATCATTTGACTAACTTTCATTTTGCCATCCATCATCAGCCAAACAGCGGAACCAAATTTATCATATTTAATCTTGAAATGATCACTCTTAAGTTTTGGTGAGATCAATTTTACCGCGATCTTATTTTTAAATTTCGGTACAATTACTGTGACCAAATTATCTTCATCTTTTTCACTAGAGTAAAGCTTTATTGGTGTCAGATCGAGAGTGTTTGCACTCTTTAAAATCTTTTTGCGTTCTTTAAATGATAATGCCATAAATATTAAAGCCCAAAAAGTAATTTTTATTGTCACACTGAGCCCGTTGAAGTGTGATTTAGCTTATAAATGCCAGTCTTCGACAAGCTCCATTAGACTAATACCGTAGATAATTTTAATTTTATATACATATTTAATAACAAAATAAGGTTAACATAAAATACCCAAAGAACCGAGTAAGTCTAGGACAAGCTCAAGTTAAAACTAAACACTGAATCAGACCCGG
>JBGSOQ010000062.1:0-132282 GCA_041739035.1 Ignavibacteriaceae bacterium
TAAATATGGTAAGGGAGTAATTGATGGAATTGAAGCATTAAAAAAAGAGATTATAACCCGAAGAAAATATATATGGCCAGAAAAATATAAATAAAAGAAATATAACAAGCGCCTCAACCCGACCGCCATTTTAGTTCGGCGGATTTGTGATTTTTAGCGTTGTATTTTTGTTCGGCATTTTGTTCTAAGTGTTCATTCTAATTAATTAACTTGCCTTCGGTTTGTACTGAACAAGTTACAAACCTACGGCTAAATATTTATCAGTTGTGTTTTACTCGGCTTCCTTGTTATGGGCGGCGGGTTAGGCGCAACGTCGTTATGTGCTTATGAAATTAAATTTTAATACACTGTTAATACTTTTTGTTTTCCTTTCGTTTATTGGTTGTTCTAATATTCACAATTACTTATCAAGCAAGCAACCAGTAAGAACTATGAAGGAAATGGTAGAAAGCGTTGTTCAATACATAGCGACTAATCAAGAAAATAGTATTCTTCAAAACTTAAACACTGATCAAGAATTAAATTCATTCCTTATAGATTTTTGGATTAAAAGAGACCCAACACCTGGAACTGATAAAAATGAATTTAGAGACGAATACCTGGAAAGATTTAGAATAGCAAATTTTTCTCTCGGTGGTTGGCAGAGTGATAGAGGAAGAGTATTTATCATCTATGGAAAACCAGAAGACATTATTATTGGTTCAGAGATGGAAATATGGGTTTACAATAAAAAAGAAAAAATTCCATTCGTTGATAATTCAAAGAGTCTTCACAGCGAAATAGAGAGTGGTAAGATAAAATTTTATTTCTACGATTATATAGGAGCTGGTGTAATGCAGCAAGTTTATTCTTCAGAGTTTGGAGAAGGAAGATAAAATTGCACATAACCAGCGCCTCAACCCGACCGCCATTTTAGTTCGGCGGATTTGTGATTTTTGAGATTGTGTTTTTGTTCGGCATCTTGTTCTAAGTGTTCGTTCTAATTAATTAACTTGCCTTCGGTTTGTACTGAACAAGTTACAAACCTACGGCTTAATCATTGGCATTTCGTTTTAGCTTGGCTTCCTTGTTCTGGGCGGCGGGTTAGGCGCAACGTCGTTATATGGCAAACAAATTGAATCAAATCGAAAAATACATTGAAGAAGAAAAATGGGTAAAAGCAAGAATTGAAATTCTTAAAGAATTAAAACATCATAAAGATGATCACTGGTTAATTATAAGATTAAGTACGACTTATTATGAAGAGCAAAAATATCAGAAGGCATTTGAATTAGCGGGAAGAGCTTTAAAATTGGCTCCGAATTGTCCATTAGTTCTATGGGATTATGCCTGTACATTAGATATGCTCGGTTAAGAAAAAGAAGCAATAAAAGTATTTCAATAAATTATAAAAAAAGGAATTGAGGAAATTGCTCACGGAGATTGCGGAGAAGGCACACGCTGGGCAAAAGCACTTTATGCAGATTGTTTTTATCGACTTGCATTATCTTATTTAAGTATTGGGCAAAAAGGCAAAGCAAAGGAATATTTTGATAAGCATTTTATTAGTCGAGGTCGTGGAATTCCTTCGATTTATAAAATCAATGAGGTGAAGAAAAAATACAAACAATTACTAAAAGCCATATAACCAGCGCCTCAACCCGACCGCCATTTTAGTTTAGCGGATTTATAATTTTTGGCGTTTTGTTTTAGTTAAAGATTTTGTTCTAAGTGTTCGTTCTAATTAATTAACTTGCCTTCGGTTTGTACTGAACAAGTTACAAACCTTCGGCTAAATATTTATCAGTTGTGTTTTACTTGGCTTCCTTGCTTGGGGCGGCGGGTTAGGCGCAACGTCGTTATACAACTTAATCTTTATGATTAAATTTTTTTATTCTTGGTTAATTTTATTAACGCTTCTTACAGTTTTAAGTTGCAATCAAAATGATATTAACAAAAAGGTTAGTCCTTCAGACACGACTCAAAAAATAGATTCAATAAAGTTTTTACAGTACTATTCAAACTTAAAAGAGTTAAAACTTCCCCTAACGCTAAAGTGCGGTTTAGCATCTGATGTTTCTTATAATTATGCACCTTTCAACAATTACTTTGAAAGGAATTTCGATTCACCACTTTATGTAGCTGGGAAAATTTATAAGGATAATAATTTCATATCTTTATTGTATGGTATTGTTGGTGATGATTTATATCCGGTTCTTTTCAATTACAATAACGACGGGACTAAACTAGATTCTTTAGATCTTTCTGGGAGTTGTGAAGGAGATGAAGGTTTTCTAAGCAGCACAACCGTTACGTTTAACCAAGATTATTCAATTTTAAAAATAGATTCAGTTACTCGATATTCTGAAAATGATTTTTCACAATTAAAAGCTAGTGCTGATACAACTGCAATCTTGATTTATAAGTACAGAATTCTAAAAGATGGATACTTTTCTTTAGAAGATTCTTCTAAAAAAGAAATTATTAATACTAAATAGTTGTATAACAAGCGCCTCAACCCGACCGCCGTTTTTGTTCGGCGGATTTGAGATTTTTGAAATTGTATTTTAGTTATGGTTTTTTGTTCTAAGTGTTCGTTCTAATTAATTAACTTGCCTTCGGTTTGTACTGAACAAGTTACAAACCTGCGGCTTAATATTTATCAGTTGTGTTTTACTTGGCTTCCTTGTTATGGGCGGCGGGTTAGGCGCAACGTCGTTAGGCACATAATTATGCGATATCTTATTTTCATATTTTTTATTCCTTTCTTTTTTATATATCCACAGAATAACAGCTACAAGATTGAAGGCAAAGTCATTGACGCAAGTACACTTGAACCGATTGTCCATGCTAATGTTTTAGTAGAAGGTACAATAAATGGTGCTGCCACAAATCTCAATGGTTATTTTAATTTAGTTTTACCATTTGACCATCATACAATTAAAATATCAGCTGTTGGATATGAACCACAATCTCTGACATTAATTTGTTTAAATAATAATGACAAGAATGTAAATACAATTGTTGTAGGGTTAAAACAAACTCCTATTATTGATTGTTTTATAATAAATTATGATGTTGATTCAGTTTCAGCTAAAGGAAGGTTTGATGTAGTTAGTGATATTCAATCTGGCGTTTACCGTTTAATTCAGAAGTTTCAAATTACACAACTACAAGAATATTATAGTAGTAAATATGCTTTCTCATTTATTATTGATACTAGGAATTTAAGAGAATATCGTATGTCTTATAATGAAATTGTTTTAATAGCATTGTTACATAAATTTGGCAATGAAATTCTTCAAACATTAAAGTCTTTAGATTGGGAAAATAATTAAAAGTGCCTAACCAGCGCCTCAACCCGACCGCCGTTTTGGTTAGGTGGATTTGAGATTTTTGAAATTGTGTTTTAGTTAAAGATTTTGTTCTAAGTGTTCGTTCTAATTAATTAACTTGCCTTCGGTTTGTACTGAACAAGTTACAAACCTACGGCTAAATATTTATCAGTTGTGTTTTACTTGGCTTCCCTGTTATGGGCGGCGGGTTAAGCGCAACGTCGTTATGTGTATTCTTAATCTTGGAGAACATTGTGATTTCAAAGAATATATTATTGATTTTGATTTCAATACTTTATTGTTTCCCCATTGGTTGTCAATCCGATTTAGGAAATGATTTTAAATTAAAAATAGAGATCATTAATAATGGCGCATCTTTATCGAAGACAGATGTTATTTTTAAGGATAATTACGCTTACCAAGTAGTTGATGATTCTATTAATGCAATTTTTAATTTAACAGAAATGTGGTATTTAGAACCATCAGCTAATAAAACTATAACACTTTCTTCTTGTGAAGATTTTTTTCAACAAGGTAAAGAAAAAACTAAGTCGTCAATTGCTGCCTCAAATGACACTTCAATAATTAATTTTGTGAATGCACTTATCAATCCGAGTTATAAACTAAAAGAAGATGCTAATGGGATAATCATTTGGAATGATTATTTTCAATATGTTATTAAAGACTATGATAAGTTATCTGAAGATCAGAATAACCTAATTTACTCTTACGATATTTTAGCAGCTTATCAAAAAGCGATTATTAATCCCAAACTTCCGCCTTTCCCCCAAATCGAATTATCAAAGATTTTGAAACAAAAGAAAATTCTTCCAAAATCAATAACAGTAAATATGAAAATGAAAACAAATGAAATATCTATGAAAGTAAATTATTCAATGGATTTAATCAGTGAAAAGGAAAAATCATTAATAAAATCAATTAATAAATAATACACATAACCAGCGCCTCAACCCGACCGCCGTTTTTGTTAGGCGATTTTATAATTTTTGGCGTTTTGTTTTTGTTCGGCATTTTGTTCTAAGTGTTCGTTCTAATTAATTAATTTGCCTTCGGTGCTTACTGATAAAGTTAAGCACCTACGGCTTAATATTTATCAGTTGTGTTTTACTCGGCTTCCTTGTTATGGGCGGCGGGTTAGGCGCAACGTCGTTATACTGTCTAAGGAAAATATGAAAGTTGAAATAGATTTAGATAAGATATTTTCATTAGGGAAAATTAATGAAAAAGAAAATATTAGATTTAGATCGTATCTCAAAAACTTAGATATAAGAATTGATGAACTTGATAAATTAGTTCATTCGATAAATGATGATGTTACAAAACAAATAGACTGTACCAAATGCGCGAATTGTTGTAAATCAATAAAACCCGTTTTAGATACTGCTGACATTATTAAGTTTGCAGAAGGTCTAAATCTTACTTCAGAAGAATTTACCAAGAACTCTTGTAGTTTAAGTGAAAGCGAAAAAGATAAATACAATTTTAATCATCTCCCTTGTCCATTTTTAAAAGATAATAAATGTACAAATTATAATTATCGTCCAATGGATTGCCAATCATATCCTCATTTACAAAAAAATGAATTCATATTTAGATTGTGGGGTGTAATTGATAATTATTCTATTTGTCCAATTGTATTTAATGTTTTTGAAATTTTAAAAGCAGAATTATGGAACAAAAACTGGAGAAAAAGCATAGAGTTCTAAAAGCCATTATAACCAGCGCCTCAAACCGACCGCCATTTTAGTTGGGCGGATTTATAATTTTTGGCGTTTAATTTTTGTTCGGCATTTTGTTCTAAGTGTTCGTTCTAATTAATTAACTTACAAACTGCACTTTTGCTGACGCAAGTTAAGTGCAGTTTGTTAAATATTTATCAGTTGTGTTTTACTTGGCTTCCTTGTTATGGGCGGCGGGTTAGGCGCAACGTCGTTAGGTTAAATTATCCTTATGAAATGGAGATAAAGATGAAAATACAAAATTTAGTATTATTAAGTGCCATTCTACTGATTAGTTACTCTTGTTCCAAAGAAGAGATTGTCGCACCTAAAGAAGTCCCTGAATTTATTGGTAAATGGAAACTAATCGATGTTCAAATGAGCGTTTTTCCAGATGCTTATCTATATGCCAAAGATATTGGTTCTGAATTAGAGTTTAATAGTCAAAATAACTTTACGCTTATTGAAAACAACGATACAATTTCTGGTCATTGGAATACTAGTACCTCTAATGGGACTTTAGTATTAACATCAAGTAATAATTTTCTCTTTTGTTATGATGAATATGAAGTATTGGATAGCAACCTTCATTTAACGTATTACATTCCAAATGATTCGAGTCATTTAATTTATCAATACTATGAAACATATATTAAAGAATAGATTAAGAATTTAACCTAACAAGCGCCTCAACCCGACCGCCATTTTAGTGCGGCGGAATTGTGATTTTTGAAATTGTGTTTTAGTTCGGCATTTTGTTCTAAGTGTTCGTTCTAATTAATTAACTTACAAACTGCACTTTTGCTGACGCAATCCGTTAGCAAACGGAAAGTGCAGTTTGTTTAATCATCGGCAATTGTGTTTTACTTGGCTTCCCTGTTATGGGCGGCGGGTTAGGCGCAACGTCGTTATAAAAACAATTTGAAGTTTAATTTGAATTACAATCCTTCTATTGAAAGTAGATCAACTGATGAGTTGTTGGAAATTGTTTCCAATATAGAAGATTGGAATGAAGATGCTGTTTTAGTTGCTCAAGATGAACTTATAAAAAGAGGAATCAAATCTGATAAGCAATCTTTCCTGAAAGATATTACTACTAAAGCTAAAACTAAAAAGAGTTCAATTAAAGAAAATGCAAGTTATCCGCACTGGTATTTACTTTTTATGTTTCTTTTGCCGTTTCTAGCATTTCGGCACTTCTTTGATAATAATGATTCAGTTATTGAATTAGAAAATGAAGGATATTATAGAAAAGCTAAACAAAGGTTTTTTTGTTTATTAGGTGGCTTTATTATGTGGGTTCTCATTATTAAGTTTTTTCTGTTTTAGTTTTTATAACAAGCGCCTCAACCCGACCGCCATTTTAGTGCGGCGGTTTTGTGATTTTTGAAATTGTATTTTGGTTATAGTTTGTTGTTCTAAGTGTTCGTTCTAATTAATTAACTTACAAACCGCACTTTTGCTGACGCAAGTTAAGTGCAGTTTGTTTAATCATTGGCATTTGTGCTTTAGCTCGGCTTCCTTGTTATTGGCGGCGGGTTAGGCGCAACGTCGTTATATGTTATGATGACAAGAGAATTAAAATACTTTATACTTTGGTTTGTCTTTGGATTAATTTTTGCTTTTGCACTTTCTTTACATCTTAATTTCCCATTCTTACCAAAGAAAAAATATGAACAAGGTTTTTGGAACTATTTAGGCCGTTTCCTCATTTTCTTTATCCCATATTTTTTCTTTTTAATTGTTCGTTTAATCTTATTCATCATTTATAAACTTAGAGTTATTAAGCGCATTAATAAACCATCAGTTATTGCAAGTATATTATTCTTTTCATTATTCGTTGGTTACTTTGTAAATATTTATGCAAATGAAAAATATTTTTTAGTCTTATTCAACATCCAAAGATCTATCAACCAATTTCCAAAATGGACAAAGACTATCGCAATGTCACTTGGAAACGTTACACGGCTAAAGGTGGTTTTTATTTCCCTCCAGACCGTTTCATCGCTGAGACTTTGTATTTTGATTCAGATACAACAGCAATTTTAATATCTAGATCAATTGAAAAGAATAATCTTTTTATATGGAAATACTTACTTAATATAAATGATTGGGTTGATACGAATTCTGCTATTTTAAGAAATGATTCGCTAATTTCAGATTTCGGATATGGAATTGATGAAATTAAAAAACTAAATTTTAAAAACGATACTCTCAGGTTTAAACCAAATATTATTTTTTTAGAATAATAAATAACATATAACAAGCGCCTCAACCCGACCGCCATTTTAGTTCGGCGGATTTATAATTTTTGGCGTTTGGTTTTTGTTAGATATTTAGTTCTAAGTGCTCGTTCTAATTAATTAACTTACAGCCGTTTGCGTTGCTGACGCAATTTACGCAACGGCTGTTAAATATTTATCAGTTGTGCTTTGCTTGGCTTCCTTGTTATGGGCGGCGGCCCCGACATATCGGGATTCGAAAGTTAGGCGCAACGTCGTTAGGCAAATAGAAGTTTATAATATGAAATCATTATTTCTAATATTTACTATTATTTCTCTCTTCTTTTCTTCTGAATTATTTGGATGCACTTGTCTTAATAGCAATTCCATTATTGAGGATTATAATGAGGCTTCAATTATTTTCGTTGGTAATGTTATTAGTCATTCAGATACAAATGGGTATTTATTCACTGTTCAAAGCAATTATAAGGGCGAGTTATATTCGGTTGTTTATGTTAACACAGGTTCGGGTGGTGGAGATTGCGGGTATCCATTTAAAATTGGAGAAACTTATTTAGTTTTTGCATACGAACACAATCTAAATTACTATACTGACATATGCACCAGAACTGCTGAATATTCAAACTCTAAATTGAATTTGATATTTTTAGATAACTTGCCTCAATCACTCGAAACTTCTTATGTATTTGGCAATATCGTCTATTGGTCTAATCACGAACAACGATTTTCCGAAGTAACTAAACTTATAAAACAGAGAATTACTCTAATAAGTAAAGAATTGACATTATCTGCGTTTACTGATGGATATGGTGAATTTTTATTTAAAGATGTGCCTCTTGGAAAATATTCTGTAAAAATTGATTATGGAGAAGGATTATTACTAAGTAATGCCGAAGATGATACAATTAATTTAACGAGGAATGACTGCTATTATTTTCCACTTGCTTTGATTTTGCCTTGTACACTTGTGATAAGTTTAAAAGATAGCCAAAATAATGCAGTTGGATACGATGATGTTGAAACTAGTCTAATTCCAGCAGCTTATAATCAAATTGAAGATCTATATTTTGGACCTAACGGATATATAAGTCGTGACGGTGACAAAATTGTGTATGACCGAATGCCACCTGGCAAATATGTACTTGGTGTAAATACCTCTTATGGGCCATCAAGTTATAGCCCATATCCCTCGACTTACTATCCTAATGTAAAAGATTTTGATAATGCTGAAGTGATTGAACTTACGGAAGAAAAGAGAATAGTTGAAGTTGAAATGGTTTTGCCAAAACTTAAAACTTATTATATCAAAGGAAAGATTATTACAAATAATCAAAAACCAATTCCAAAAATATTTATATCTCTGGGTTCAAATAGTGATTGTGATCAAGCTAATTTTGTGAATGGTGGTATTGTTGGTAGTGATGGAATCTTTGAATTAGGATTTGTCCAAGATGTTGAAGGGTGGTTATGTTTTGAAATGATGATAACCGAAGAGTTACGAAATAAGGGTTTTAATTATAAAAGTATAAAACCAATAATGATAGAAAAAAATACAAACATAGATTCTCTTACTATTTTAATAGAATAAATCATTTGCCTAACCTCTTTAATCCGCCACAGCGGACAAGCAAGAAAAGGTTTAAAACAAAAGATGACATCTTTAGGAAAAAATGTCATCTTTATAAAGAGTGTTTATATCTCACCAAATTGTTTTTATTTACCACTTCCATTACTCTCATCCTTCGACAAGCTCAGGATGACAGAAGCTGTTTACAATCTCAGAACTTAAACTGAAGCGAAAACAAGTTTGCATTTCCCAATCCATAAGAGAATGGAAGGAATGCGTAATCAAACTTTAAGTTGCCCCACATCAAACCAATGCCTGCTGTAAAGCCGCGGCTTTCGTATCCGGTTTGGTAACCTGCGCGCGCTGCAATTAGTTTGTTGTAAAGAACTTCACCGCCAAAGTTAAAGTGGTTGTCTTCGGTGTCTAAATATTTCTGGTATTCTGCTCCGCCTGTAAAATCAAATTTTGCTTCTTCCATGCTGTATGTGTAAGCGGTGCCAATTCTTAATTCTGCAGGGAGTTTTGTTTCTTCGTTTCTAAGTGCATTCATAGAACCAATATTTCTTACAACTGCAGAAGCAGATAAACCTTTGTAAGGCAGTAAGTAGTTTACACCAAAATCAAAACCAAAACCTGATGCTTCATCGTTTAACAAACCTTCATACAAATATTTAACTCCGGCACCGACTGAAATATCATCCGTTACAAAAAAACCTGTTGATAAACTTCCGTAGAAATAGTTTGCATCAAATTCTGTAATTGGTTCACCGGGAATTTCTCTGTACTCAATTCCATCAATGGAGGTAACGTTAAAGCCAACTGCAAAAGGAATTCCCCATAAAACAGTTTTAGCCCCAATTACTTCACTGCTAACATCCTGTATCCATTGATTGTGCATAAATAAAACTTCGGATTTATCTGTTAATGCAAGCTTGGCAGGATTATAAAACAACCCTGTAAGATCATTTGAAAGCGCGGTACCTGCATCACCCATCGCGATGTTACGTGCACCAAATCCATACTTTAGGAATGACAATCCGGTATTGCCCGCTGTTTGGGCAAACATTGTTACAGAAGAGAATAAAATAAATAAAAGAATTTTTTTCATATACATTACTTAGTTTTTATTTATACCTGAAACTGTCATTCCCGTGAAGACGGGAATCTAAATAACTCTTGTTGAATTAGATTCCCACTTTCGTGGGAATGACAATTCTACGTTTTTTAACTTTTAAAATTATTGCTTACTGACTTAAAAAATAATATTTAATCCAATAATATGTCTATCACTCGAAGAGTACTGCTCCATCATAAAAGCGTAATCAACACCTATTATCCAATCACCCAGAGTCTTTGCGTATGAAAATCCAAGCGAAGGCTTTACTCCCGCATCTGTATTGCTCAAATTAAACTGATCAATACCGCCGCGTAAAAATAAGTTTTCGTAGATGTTATACTCAACACCAAATCTGATGATATTTGTTCCGGCGTTGCTGTTTTCAAATTCAATTGCTGTAAGTAAATTGAGATCAGTGTTATTATATGAGATACCACCCTTAAACAATACTGGTAACGTATCTTTTGTTGTTATGCCCTGCTGGTTATAAATTGGAGCCGTATCCCATTCATATTTACTGTTAATATCAGAAATCACTAAAGAAATATTCCAGTTGTCATTTACTTTATAAAGTGCACCAATATCAAGACCTAATCCATTTGAAGTAATTTCTTCGTACAATTTATAGTAATAAAATTTTATAGCGATACCCACAGAGAAATACTTTGAAAATCCATTGGACACGCTTAGAAAAACCTGATTTTCTGAGGTTGAAAGTTCTTCTGTGGGTAATCCATTATTATCTCGACCATCAATTCCGCTTACACCTGAATTAATTATTCCAAAACTAATTCCGGCAGTACTGGTTGGTTTTTTATCTACGGATGAATCTTTGGAAGAATAGAAATCAAACTTGCGAGTAAAACTTAAAAAGTTTAACGATCTATCGAGCGATAAAACTGAATAACCCAACTGCATAGAGTTATTTTCCTGGAATGGTGATACAGCAGGATTATAATATGAAACTAAATTACCTGTTGTTACAGATGACATTGCGTTGCCCATACCAATACCGCGTGCGCCAAAACCCATTCTGCTGAATGCACCAACTTTACTGTTTATCTCCGTAAACTTTGGCTGGGCTATCAGATAGCCTGATATAAAAAATACTGAGAATGCAATTAAGATAAATTTATTTCTCATTGCATCACCAAAATCTTTCCGTAAACACCGTCATTATCTCCGACCTCAACACGATAAAAATAAACTCCGTTTGGAACATAATTACCGTTATCATCTTTTCCATTCCAGTAATCGATAGGTATACTATCTTTAGTGAAATTTCGTGTAACATTTTGAATAACAGTTTTAACGTAATTAAACCCAAAGTCAAATATTCTTATTGTTACATTGGCATCAATACCTGAAGTACTATATTTGATTTTCAATCCATCATCTTGCCTTGGATTAAATGGATTTGGGGCACAGTAAGTTTCATTATCAGAAGTTAGCGGTTGAGTTGCAAAATAAATTTTCCAGGAACCTTGCCACATTCGTCCTGGAATTTCTTGTAATCTGGCCAATCCGTTTGCTGAACCCAACCAGATATAATCGCCGCTAGCAGATGCGGCATAAAATTCTTTTGTTGTAAGTATAAGTTTTGCAAATTTATATGTATTCTCATCAATAATATTATTTGGTAATAACCAAGTAAAACCATCATCTGAAGATCGAAAAACTCCGTTATCAGTAGGAATCATGGTGTCATAATTTTTAAATCCAAAATTATGCGGGCGTTCATCTCTTAAATAAGTTCTCCAAGTTTGTCCGCCATCTGAAGAAGAACTAACACCGTAAAACTCTGATTGATCTTCTGCTTTCCAGGATGATGCCCAAACTGTATTCGAAAGCTGATTGTATCCAAGAGCAGTAATAAAATTTCCACTTATCGGTTCAGATTGGTTCTGAGCATTAAATTTTGTCCAGCTAATCCCGCCATCAGTAGATTTATTAATTCCACCAGCTGTACCAACGTAAAGTGTATTATCATCAGTTGAGATGACGGAAAAAACTCTGTGGTTAAGATTTCCTTCTCCACAAAATTCTCCGTTAACTGGTGAAAGACAAAAATCTAATACATCAGTTGGTGCAATTGAATTTAAATTATCCGGAGGAAGCAAAACACGTTTCCAGGTTTGCCCGTTATCTGTACTCTTTCTAAGACCACCAGCAAAAGTTGCAATCCAGATTGTGTTTGGAGTAAATGCAATATCATAAGCAAGATTTTGAATGGCTACAGTAACAGGCAGTGCCTGTAATGTGTTAATACCATATTGTTCAGTTGTGCTATCAGGATGATCGAGAGGCTGCGGAATAGTTGTCCAGGTGGCTCCAAGATTAGTTGTGTACTTTAATCCGGTTCCTTCAGGAAGTGTTTGTCCGCCGGTTACTTCTGCAGATCGTGCAGTAGCACACCAAAAAACTCCATTGTTATAACCGATGGATGAAATATTATCAGTTCCAAAATCTGCCTGGCCGTAAAAGTTTGTCCAGTTTTCTCCGCCATCAATAGATAAACTGACTCCTCGACTGGTACCTAACCAGATTGTATCACCAATAGTTATTATATCTGTAATTGTATTACTGAGAGGATTCTGAAAATTAATTTTACTTAAAGCATTTTTATCATCAAGTAACACATAATTATCAGGTGAAAGCTGAGCAGAAATCCTGCTTGAGGCTAAAATAATTGTAAGAGTAAGAATTAAATATTTTGTCATTGTATAATTAGAGAATGATTAATGATGTTGCTTAGTTTTCCACCACGATCTTTAGCCTGAAATTCCAATCTATATGTGCCTTTTGTATTTGTAGAATAGATTTCAATGATGAGAGAATAAATTCCATCTCCGGCTGTCAAATCCCCGTGTGATGATAATCCGTCATCAAATAGAACATTTTGGGCACCGCTTGTTGTTCCATTTGGTCTATAAACTAAAAAGTAAACTTTATCAATATCAGATAATCCATTTTCATCAAATACATTTATTGAAGTGAGGATTATAGTAGTATCGGTTACAACTGCTGTGTCAGGATCAACGATATCATTTGAAATTATGGGTGCAATGTTAGCCTGTCCGTTATTAAACTTAAACGTTCCTAAAGCAACCTGATTTGTTGAGTTTGATTTATCAGTTACAAAATATTTTATGTTATAAATTCCATTTGGATATGATTCACTAAGAGGAATTTTATTTGCAAAGGAGCCATCATTAGCTACATCATCTCCATTTGCAATTTTTCCATTATCCAGAAGTGATAACGGTGAAGAATTAAGCTTTGAGTTATCAGATGCATAAACATCACAATAAACGCTTTGTATAGTAGATGCAGAATTGAATGCGATTCTTACAGTAATTAAGGAATCCACCGGATTATATCGAATAGAATCTGATGGTGAAACAAGTTTTACCTGGTAATCAGGAATGTAATTTTCGATCACAGTATCATATTCTTTTTCACATCCAATAAAGATGAAAACCAGGATGAGATTAAGTGCAGTAATTTTTAAGTTTTTAATTTTCATATAGTTAAATATTTCTTAATAACTAAACTTCAACAAGGTAAAAATAAAACCATTTCAGCCAATTGCATTGAGTATAAGCGGTGAGGGCGAAAATGATATGACAAAAATAAAGAAACTTACATATCCAAGGAACATTCTTTTTCGATCCAAAGGCAATACATCGTTAACAGGAGGATGCTTTAGTTTAACCACAAAATATAAAATGAATGCCCAAAACAACCATCCGCTCCAGCCAATACCCATATTAAACTCTAATAATGAATCTAAAACACCAGCAAAGCCAATAACTGCCAATATTATTGCAGAGATAGCTGAAACATTATAATGTTTTTTATCACCAAACATTGTATAGGAAATATGTCCGCCGTCTAATTGTCCAACGGGAATCATATTCATTGATGTTACGAGCAAACCAAACCATCCTGCACAAAGAAATGGATAATGATAGATTTCACTCATTGGTGGAAAGAATGAATTTGGGTTCACAAATATATATTTAAGAAAAGAAAACAAAATTGAATCACCAAAAATTAGCTGCATACCTTCCTTACCGTAATCCGGTGAAAAATAATCCGGATGAATATTAATCAAATACTCAATCGAAGGAACGTGAGTAAAACCATAAACTAAAATCCCAAGACAAATTACAAAACCTGAAATTGGCCCGGCAATTCCAATATCAAACATTGCTTTCTTTGAATAGATTGGCGACTTTGTTCTGATTACCGCGCCCATCGTTCCAAAATTTATAAAGTAAGGGATTGGTGGAAACGGAATGTAAAATGGAAGCGTCGCTCTTATTCGATGATACCTGGCTGCAAAGTAGTGTCCAAATTCATGAAAAGTTATAATTAATAGGATACTTATTGAATAGGGTAATCCTTCTGCTAGCATTGAAAATTCGTAAGGTGGGAATTGTCCTGTTGTCCATTCAACTCCAGCTAAAGTTGTAGTAATAAAAGTTACAAGAAATAATCCAATATGGATTAAATAACTTTTAATCTTCTTCCATCTTTCTTTAGCTACTGTTGTAGTATAAACTATTGGTTCAGTAAATATTGGATCAGACATTATAACTCAAAATTTAATCCTATTGCAGAATAATTTTCATTCACATCAAAATACTCGCCGTGAATACTTTTTCCAGAAATGTAAGTATAGTACAAACTCAATCCTCTTTGATTCCATTTACCAAATTTAACTCCAGCCGAAAAAATATTATTGCCAACATATTTTTCATTACCCGCAAGTTTGAAATCATACGCTACGAATGGTGTCATACTTTCATTACCGAATTGAGTGACAAAGTAATCAAATCCCATCTGAGCATTGAACTGTTTAATTTCTTCCGGAATTATGTGAAAGATATAAGTTAATCCAACATAAGCTCTGAGAGTATTGAATCTGTAATACGGAAATAACTCAATAAACTCTTTACTAAAAACAAAAGGTTCTCTTCCCTCTCGCCATTCTTGATTTACTGCATCATACTGACCATCCACAAGATGAGCACTTATATGGCTTAATCTAAACCTTATGCCGAACTCCCTATTTCCTTCTAATTGCTTTTTGTATCCGGCATTAAATCCAAAAAGATAATCGATTGTTTCAACAGGAAATTTAAATTCATCAGTGCTTCTTAATCTTGTAAAAGTAAAAAGATCAGCACCGATTGAAATTGTTTCATCATCATCATACCATTGAACTATATCGCGTGAAGTTGAAATATCTAATCTTAATTTATCGTTATCGATATTAAAAAGAAATCCGGCTTTTGGTTCAAGAATATTTGCTGTGAAAGGCTGGATATTTAAATCTGCTGGAAATAATTCGTGCTGCCATTGAGCAAATGATATGCTTGAGAATAAAAGGATGAACAATAAAATATTTTTCTTCTGCATTAGTCTGTGTTGGATGATTGAATAAATTTCTTTTTAATTTTTTGTTTGATCAGTTTATTATAGCTGTACTTAAACTTTGATGTTAAACTTGAAATAGCATAGAGATTTGTAGGGAAAGCAAATGAGGGTTCAAAGTAACAATTAACTGTGCAGCCCTGACAAAAATCAAATCGGCCTTCCATCTTCATAAAGTGTTTTATCTTTTCTGAATCTCGAATTTCTTTTATTGGTTTATCAATTTGGATTTTATCATTACTAAAATGATAACATGGTAAAATTATTTCGTTAGTGGGAGAAATTACTATAACACGGGAAACGGCTTTGCAACTTGGATTGTTGATATCATTCCCGCCATCTTTTCTTAACTTCATAAATCCCTTGTTAAGATAAATATCCATTTTACCATCACAATATTGATCAACATAATCGGTTGCTTCATTGCTCAGACCCGGATTTCCGAAGTATGAAAAAACCGGATTAACCAACAGAACTAAATCGTGCATCTGAGCAATCTCGTGCATTCTTGGTAGCTTTTTATAAGTTTCATTCGTAACTGTGAAAAGAATGTCGGGATACTCACCAAGTGATTTAGCAATCTCAATACTTTTGAAAACGGAATTGTAACAATCAACTTTTCTAATCTTATTATGTTCTTCTTCATCAGGTGAATCTAAAGAGAAGTGAAGCAGATTGATATTTCCTAAAAGTTTTTCAGCAAACTTATGGTACAACAATCCATTACTTGTTATGCTTGTTTGCATTTTAAGATCGTGTGCAAACTTAGCCATCTTAGCAATATCTTTATGTAGTAAAGGTTCACCGCCGGTAAGATCAATAAACTTAACACCAAGTTCTGCAAGCTGAGTTACATTTTTTTTAAAATCTTCTAAGCTGGCATAAGGTGTGTCTTTAAAATTGGTATGATCACCAAAATGGCAGAACTCACAATAAGCATTGCATCGATATGTAACGTAATAGTTGCAAAGAAGAAGCATTAATATTCTCGGCCCTTCCAGATCACTTTTTTATTTGGTAAAACAATAAACGGAAGAAGTATTACATAAATTAAATAGTATACTTCAAAGTGGAAGAAGTACTTTAGATTTTTTGCAATTCCAAGTTTAACGTGAACAGGATACAATAGGAAAAAATCCAAAGCTACTTTAAACACGACCAAAGTTAACCATGTAGGCGAGAAAAAGAAAGGTGTTAATAATACTAGTAGGTTTGCTGTAAAACCCCAGAACATTATCACAAAACCACGAAATGGAACTCCAAGTCCGCCAACTCCCCATCGTTTTTTTTGATGTACCAAACTTTTTAATGAACGGCAAGGAATTGAAGTGATTAGTGAATCTGATTCAACAGGAAAAATCACTTTATATTTTTTAAGATTGTAAATTGCATTCATCAGAGTAAAATCTTCAGTAACACTATGCGGAAGTTTTTCATATCCACCAACTTCATCGTAAGCGGATTTTCTGAATGACATATTATTCCCAATACACGAAATTGGGACATTTAGATTAGTTGTTCCCGCACCAGCGGTGAGCAAATAAACAAAATCGATTGCCTGCATTCCGTGAAACCATTTCTCTGAAGTTTGAGTTGTTACTCCGCTTACCAACGCGACATCTTTTTCGTAATGCGAACAAATCGTTTTAACCCAAAGCGGTTTTACTTCACAATCTGCATCAGTAGTTAGAATAATTTCTCCGGTTGCTTCCTTAATTGCATAAGCAAGTGCGCGCATTTTACCAATAAGTTTTGTGTGATGTTCTTCTGTTGTGATTTTTTGAAATCTGGTTTTGCCTGCAATAAAATCATCAATAATTTTACCTGTATTATCAGTGGATTGATCATCAACAATCATAATCTGGAGTTTGCCTTCAGGATATTCAAGTTTATCAAGTGATTGAAGAGTACGAAGAATTTTTTCCTCTTCATTTCTAGCAGCAACAATAATAGTTGCAGTAGGAAGTTTATCATCGGATATTCTTGGGAACTTTTTTCTTGCGCCAATTATAAAAATGAAGGATTGAAAAAAATATCCAATCATTATAAACATAAATATCAGTTCAAACATTCTTCTGCTTCTCCAAACTGATAATTTCTTTTTCTTACCTCATCTGCTATAAAACTGATTGAATCCGAGATAATATTTTTTGATTTGTTGCTATCGTGCAAAACTACAATTGAATTTAGTTTAAGATATTTTTCGACAGCAAATTTAACGATTGATAAGTCATTTTTATAATCGTATGTGAGCAAAGACCACATTATGTTTTTTAAGTTATGTTTTTTCATTAACGATGTAGTTGATAATTGAAATCTGCCGTGCGACGGACGAAAATATTTAAGTTTGATATCAAATTGATTCTTAAAGATTTTATTGACTGATGATATCTGATAATCTTTTTCCTCATCAGAAATTTTATTCAGTATTTTATGACTATATGTATGATTACCAAAAGTATGTCCATCCTTTAATATCTCTTTCACCAATTCAGGATATTTTTGAACATTCTCTCCAACACAAAAAAATAATGTTTTAATTTTCTCTTCAGAAAGTTTATTTAGAATTATTTCTGTCGTGCCTGGGTTTGGTCCATCATCAAAAGTTAATAGAACTTTTCCATTATTTGTATTCCAGCTAAAATCACTAAAGATTTTCTTTAAAATTATTGGCGGATTATAGTGATACTTCATTAAAATATTATTCTATTAATTCTTTTTCTGTAATTTAGTCATACTAAAATAAATTCAGTAATGTTTATAATTTTTTAATGCACAACATATCAGAACATAACAAAGGAATTCTTGCCGTTTTCCTGACAGCAATTTTATGGAGTTCAGGCGGACTTTTCATAAAACTCATTTCTCTGGATTCAATGGAGCTTTCATTTTTTCGTTGTGCAATAGCAGCAGTTGTGTTTGCTCTAATGTTCAGAAAAAGAATCTTAAAACTAAATTCTTTAGCATTACTCAATTCTTTTGCATACGCAGCGGTTTTAATATTATTTGTGATTGCAACAAAAACCACAACAGCAGCAAATGCAATATTCCTTCAATCAACTGCGCCAATATATGTTTTGATATTTGAACCTCTGCTAACAAAAACAAAGTGGGAAAGAATAAACATCATTACAATTGTAGTTTGCTTTTTAGGAATGATTTTATTTTTTATGGGTGATTTAACTCCAGGCGATATTAAAGGAAACATTGCAGCATTATTAGCCGGAGTTGCATTTGCAGCATTCTTTTTGGGAATGAAAAAAAATGAGCCGCAATACGGCGAATCATCAATCTTTTATGGTAATGTAGTTGTTGCTTTGATTTGCATTCCATTCATAACTGATATGAATTCAATTTCAGTACAAGATTTTGCGATGGTAAGTTTTCTTGGAGTTTTTCAGATTGCATTTGCCTACGCACTTTTTAGTTATGGATTAAAAAGAATTATTGCGGTTGAGGCTTCAATTATTTCTATGTTTGAGCCGGTGTTAAATCCAATTTGGGTTTTTATTGGATATGGTGAAGTTCCATCGTTTTATGCTATCATCGGCGGAATAATAATTATGACAGCAATTACAGTAAGAACTCTTATTTCAAATTCAGATTTTATAAAAACAAAGTTTAGATTTTAAATTTAAATATGAAGGCAATATGAAAAATACAACACAAAATTTGACAGATGCTGAAGCTTTGTTACTTATACTTAAAATGAGTGAGAAGAGTATCAAAAATGGTAAAGCAATACCGATTAAGAAAGCATTCAAAGATTTGGATAAAAAAATTAAGAGTTTTAAGTTGGAACAATTATCAAAAAAATCCTGATAGTTGTTTCGGAAATGAAATGGATAATTTGCCACTAATTTCACTAATTAACACCAAGTTAATATTGTTTTTTATTTGGTGAAAATTCGTGTAATTAGTGGCTGATTTTTTTCTAAGGCTGCAACCTATATATCTTCCAATCATTATCAGCTTTTTCATAACAAATTCTATCGTGTAATCTATCTCGTCTTCCCTGCCAGAACTCAAACCTAGCTGGAATCAATTTATATCCACCCCAGTTTTCAGGAGTTGGCGGATTCTCACCAAATTGCTTTTCTAAATCCAAAAATCTTTTTTCTAAAACTTCCCTATTCTCGACAACTTCGCTCTGGTTTGAAGCTAAAGCTCCGTATCTGCTTTTTATTGGACGAACATTAAAATATTCTTTAGAATCTTTTCTGCTGATCTTTTCAATCTTACCTTCTATCCTAACTTGACGTTCAAATTCTCTCCACCAAAAAAGTAGAGATGCAAAAGGATTTTCTAAAAGCTCTTTCCCTTTTCTGCTTTCATAGTTTGTAAAGAATGTAAATCCGGTTTCATCAAATCCTTTAAGCAATACCATCCTTGCAGATGGAATTCCATTCTTCGTGGCGGTTGCAATTGTCATAGCATTTGGCTCTGTAATATTTGCCTTTAGAACCAAATCAAACCAAAATTTGAATTGAATGAATGGATTACTACCGATATTTGATTCAAGCAGTTGATCACGCTCATAATTGAGACGCAAATTTTTTAATTCGCTGTTTTCTTGCATAGTTTTTTTGTAATAAAGTCTTATATTTTCAGCACTAAATCCGATTAAATTAGATTAGAAACTTAGTAGTATCAGAACTAAGCTATTGAAAAATAAACTTACTAAAAATTGTAAACAAAAATCCATTTAAATAAAAATGAAACCCGAGAAATTGACTAAAAAACAAAAAGACGAATTAGAAAAGTTTGGTGCAAACACCTGGTTTGTTGAATCACTCTACAAACAATACGAACAAAAACCTGATGAAGTTTCCGATCAATGGAAAAACTTTTTTGGTAGTGTTGAAAATAAAAATAACCCTAATGGATCAAAAGAAAATGAAAGCACTGGATTTTTAACACTTCCTAAAAATATTGAAATGCCCAAACCCGGGAATGAAGACGAAGTAAAAGTGATAGCCGGTAGTTCTCAGCGAATTCTCGATAATATGAATTCAAGCTTAACAATACCGGTTGCAACTTCTCAAAGAACAATTGCAGTAAAACTGCTTGAAGAGAATAGAATTATTATAAACCAGCATTTACAGAGAAAGAATGAAGGTAAGATTTCATTTACACACTTGATAAGCTGGGCAATTCTCAAAGGTATTTCTAAAATTCCTTCAATGAATAATGGATTTACAATTATTGATGGTAAACCGAATATTATTATACGTAAAAATGTTAATCTTGGTTTGGCGATTGACATTGAACGAAAAGATGGTGCTCGTTCACTTCTTGTTCCGAATATTAAGGCAGCAAATAAATTAAATTTTAAAGAGTTCTGGAAATCTTATGAAGACATTGTTGTTCGATCAAGAAAAGGAACAATTGATCCAGCAGAATTTGCAGGGACAACTGTAACACTTACTAATCCAGGAACAATCGGAACAGTTTCCTCAATCCCCCGTTTGATGATTGGGCAAGGTGCAATTATTGCAACCGGTGCTATTCAATATAATGCCGAGTATCAGGCAATGTCCTCAGCAACAATTTCTTCTCTTGGAATTAGCAAAGTAATGAACATAACAAGCACTTATGATCATAGAATAATTCAGGGTGCGGAATCTGGAATGTTCTTACGTGAAATCAATGAGTTACTTTTAGGTAAAGATGGTTTTTATGAAGAAATTTTTAGTTCATTAAAAATTCCTTCGCGGCCGATGCAATGGGAGTCAGATTATCAACCAGGCGGATTTGATAATGCAATTAGTACGGATGAGATTATTAAACAGGCAAAAGTTTTACAGCTAATTAATATGTATCGTGTTCGTGGTCATTTACTTGCTGATCTTGATCCATTAGGAACACGTTCAGTTTATCATCCTGAACTCGATCCCTCATCATTTAATCTTACTGTTTGGGATTTGGACAGACATTTTGTTACGGGCGGATTTGGCGCACTTAAAACTGCAACTTTAAGAGAAGTAATTAATATTCTGCAAAAAACGTACTGTGAGAAAATTGGTGTGGAATATATGCATATCCAGAATCCTGCTGAAAAAGTTTGGCTTCAGAGTAAAATGGAACCACTACAGAATTCTCCCAAATACAATGATGATGTAAAGAAGAATATTCTTAATAAACTGATAAAAGCAGAATTATTTGAAAATTTTGTTCAGACTAAATTTATAGGGCACAAAAGATTTTCACTAGAAGGTTCTGAAACATTAATTCCTGTAATGGATAAAATACTTAATCAGGCATCTGAACACGGAATTGATGAAATCGTTCTTGGTATGTCTCATAGAGGAAGATTAAATGTACTTACAAATATCATAGGTAAATCTTATGAATCTATTTTTAGTGAGTTTGAAGATATTAAAGATCCCAACACAATTCAGGGCTCCGGCGATGTTAAATATCATCTTGGTGCAACCGGAAAATATCCAACTGCAAATGGTAAAACAGTAACCATCTCTGTTGCATCAAATCCAAGTCATCTTGAATGGGTTGATCCTGTAGTTGAAGGAATTGTTAGAGCAAAACAAACAAGACTTGGTGATAGTAAAGCACATCAAAAAGTTATGCCGATATTAATTCATGGTGATGCTGCTTTTGCCGGTCAAGGTGTTGTTGCAGAAACATTAAACCTATCACAACTAAGTGGTTACAGAACAGGCGGAACGATTCATATAATTGTAAATAATCAAATCGGATTTACTACAACACCGGAAGATTCCCGCTCAACAACTTATGCAACTGATGTCGCAAAGATGATTCAGGCCCCAATTTTCCACGTGAATGGTGACGATCCTGAAGCAGCGCTTTGGGTTACACAAATAGCATTTGAGTATAAACTTATCTTCAAAAAAGATGTTGTTATAGATTTATTTGGATACAGACGACACGGACACAATGAAGGTGATGAGCCAGGGTTTACTCAGCCGCTGCTTTATGATAAAATAAAATCTCATCCATCTGTTAAAAAATTGTACGAACAAAAATTAGTTAATGATGGGATATTGACAATTGATGAAGTATCGCAAATGCATAAATCATTTAATGATGAATTAGGAATTGCATTTGATTCTATTAAACGTAAGAGTGCTGCATTTATTAATGAAGCTCCCCTAGCAGTTTCAAAAAGTGAACTTCAATCACATCTGAAAGAAGAAAAAACTGCCATTGCTGAAGAAGCTTTAAGAGATATTGTTAGTTCTTTGTCCACGCTACCAGAAGAATTTAATGGTCATCCAAAACTTGAAAAGTTTTTAGAGAAAAGAAAAAAACTTATTGATGGATCAGAAGCAGCAGATTGGGCTTTAGCAGAGTCTTTAGCTTTCGGAAGTCTTTTGTTGGAAGGAACTCCTGTTAGATTAAGCGGACAAGATAGTGTGCGCGGAACATTCAGTCAAAGGCATATTGCTTTTACAGATATCAAAACCGGAAAAGAATATTTTCCATTAAATCATATTTCCGAAAATCAAGCAGCATTAGAAGCTTTAGATAGCTCATTATCAGAAGCTGCTGTTTTGGGATTTGAATACGGATACAGCACTGCAGATCCTCTTGCATTGGTATTATGGGAAGCCCAGTTTGGTGATTTTGCAAATGGTGCGCAGATTATAATTGATAATTTTATTGTTGCATCATATGAAAAATGGGGATTGCCAAACGGTGTTGTAATGCTTTTACCTCACGGATACGAAGGACAGGGACCTGAACACTCCAGTGCACGATTAGAAAGATTTTTAATTTTATGTGCGGAAGACAATATGCAGGTTTGCAACATTACAACTCCTTCTCAATATTTTCACATCCTAAGAAGACAAATAAAACAATCTGATAGAAAGCCATTGGTAATAATGACACCCAAAAGTATGTTAAGATTACCAGAGGCAAAATCACCAAGAGAGAATTTTATCATTGGTAAATTTGAAGAAATACTTGATGATGAAATGATTCAGAATAAAAACGATGTTACTAAAATTATTCTAACAAGCGGAAAAGTTTACTATGATTTAATCAAGTATCGGATAAAGAATAAAATACAAGATATTGCAATTGTAAGAATTGAACAGTTCTATCCTTTTAATAAAGAAAGGATAGTTAAGATTTTAGAATCATATACGAAAGCAATAAATATTATTTGGTTACAGGAAGAACCTAAGAATATGGGAGCTTGGAACTTTCTGCATGGAAGGATAAATGAAATTTTAACCAGTAAACAAAAATTAATTTGTGTAAGTCGTCCTGAAGGTGCGAGCCCAGCAGTTGGTTCTGGTAAGTTATCAAATCAGCAGCAAGTTAATCTTGTTGAACAAGCTTTTAAAAATTAGTCTATACCTAATAAATTTGTATCAAAACATCCTCATATTGAGGATGTTTTAGTTTAATGTAATAATCTGAAACACCAAAACATTCCATTATAGTCCAAAATCAACTGAAACCTGTGGCATATTAATTGGCTAACTAACAGCCAATAAATCTGAGAATGGATATGGAAGAGTTTCAAAGACAAATTGCAAATGGTTTTATAATTGAAAGAGTCAATCTTAGTCAGGCAACAATTGCTGAGGCTCTAAGGTTTAAAAAACATCTTGAAATGGATATAGAACTTGGATACAAAACAATTGTAGTTGATTTGAGTAACTGTAACTCGTTAGATCCGGCATTTATAGGTGTCCTTGTTGTAACTCTGAAACAATTAATGCGACTTGGTGGCTCAATAAAAATTGTTAAACCAGGAATGTTTTCAAAATCAATGTTAAACCTTACTGGAACAATTGAAAAATTTGAATTGTATGAATCTTTGGACAATGCAATGGCTAGTATGGTTATTAAAGAACAAAGAACCAGAGATTTTAGCAGTCGTGGATTAGAACAACTGGCTTTGGCACAATAAGATTGACAAAAATTTTAAATTACCATAGTTTTACATTGCAATTTCAATTTGATTGCGAGCGTAACTCAGTTGGTAGAGTGTCAGCTTCCCAAGCTGGATGTCGCGGGTTCGATCCCCGTCGCTCGCTCCAAAATCTTTACACTTATTTGGTTTTATTTTAGAAAAACTGCATATTTGTCCACCAAATTATGAACAAATAGTTCATTAGAAATTTGGGCGTTTAGCTCAGTTGGTTTAGAGCATCTGCCTTACAAGCAGAGGGTCCGCGGTTCAAATCCGTGAACGCCCACAAAAAATCCCTCTTTTGAGGGATTTTTTATTTCATAATTAGTCGTTTTTATCTAAAATTCCACCAAAGTGCTATCAGAACGATTAGTAATAGAATTGAAAATCCAATATTTATACTTCTCCATTTATACTTTATAACAGAAATATTTCTCGAATAAACCATTCCTTCAAGTTTATCTGCAGTAGGTTTTGCTGTTGAAAGACTAACAAGAACTAAAACGGCTGAAGAAACAATAAACAAAAATATCGCAAAGTGAAGAAAGTTTATGGATGCTATACTTTGTAAAAATGAATTTGACAAAGGATCAATTTTATTTTGGATTTCAATTATCAATCTAAATGATCCTAACACTAAACCAGTAATTAAAGATGCCATAGCGCCCTTTCCATTTACTCGCTTCCAAAAAATACCGAATAAAAATATTGCAGCAATTGGCGGAGAGATATATGCTTGAACACTTTGTAAATAGACATACATTCTATCATCGCTTAAAATCCCGATGAATGGAATCCACAATAATCCTAACAAAACCATTACACCTGTTGCAATTCTTCCAAAAGCTACTGTAGATTTTTCATCAGCATCAGGTCTAATTTTTTTGTAGATATCAATAGTTAGCAGGGTTGAAGTTGAATTAAACATTGCGCTTAGCGAGGACATTAACGCAGCTAATAATCCTGCTACTACCAAACCTTTTAATCCGGATGGAAGCAGATTTGTAACCAGCCAGGCATATGTTCTATCGCCACTTACAGTACCATCAGAAATATAGAATGCAATTATGCCGGGAAGAATAAGAATAAAAACCGGCAGAATTTTTAGAAAACCTGCTAATATAGTTCCGCTTTGTGCGTTAGATAAATTTTTTGCACTTAGCACGCGCTGCACAATATATTGATCCGTGCACCAATACCAGATTCCAATTATTGGAGCACCAAAAATGATTCCTGTCCAGGGAAAATCTGGATCGCTTAGTGGTTTAAACATGCTCCAGAAATCAACTGGAGTATTTGCAACAAGATTATTCCACCCGCCAGCTTTATCCAACCCAATTAAAGTAAGGGCAATCGAACCTCCGATTAAGATTACGGTTTGAACAAGGTCAGTATAAATAACTGCCGAGAGTCCGCCCATAACCGTATAAATCCCGGTTATTAAAACGATAACGACGGCAGCAGTAACCATATCCCACCCAACAACAGCATTAAGTAAAATTCCTCCAGCATATAATGCGATGGAAATTTTAGTTAAAACATAACCAATTATTGAGATAAAACTTAGATAGTACCGAGATACTGAGTTGTATCTTTTCTCAACAAACTCCGGCATAGTAAACACACCAGATTTTAAATAGAACGGTGTAAACACCCAGCCAAGAAGTAATAGCATTAAACAAGCAAGCCATTCAAAATGTCCTACAGCCAAACCTGATTTTGATCCAGTTCCAGCTAACCCAATAAAATGTTCACTGGAAATATTAGTAGCAAATAAAGAAGCACCAATTGCAATCCATCCAATACTTCTGCCAGCAAGAAAATATTCTTCACTGCTTTTACTCTTATTACGGAAGTAGAAGCCGATGAAAAGCACAATTAAAATATACGAGATGATTATTATTGAATCGATAGTACTGAGATTAGGAATCATAATTAGTTCCAATCTATTTTATGATTATAGATTAAATATGGCTTAAGGAAAACTTATTACAAGAAAATTTAGACCTACTAAGACTACTATTTTAAAAGTATCATCTTTCTTGTCTGCACAAAACTCTGTCCTGAGTTTGCCGAAGGATCACCAGCCTGCAAACGATAAAAGTAAACTCCTGAAGATGGATTATGTTTTATAGATGATAGGTTGAATTCTACCTCATAACTTCCTGCGGGTTTTTCTTCATTAACAAGTGTTGCAACTTCATTTCCCAGCATGTCATAAATCTTTAATGTTTGCCAGCCGCTTACAGGTGACTGCCAACTAATTTTAGTACTTGGATTAAATGGATTTGGATAATTCTGTTCTAGTGAAAAAACGGAAGGTATTACCATATGATTTTCTTCAATATTCGTTGGCTCCCCTATCATATTACTGTTCATCCAATTTAACCTATTTGTGATCCAGGTTTTTAGATAAATGATTTCCTGAATGTAAGTCTGAAAAACATATTTGTTTGGCCAAACCCAAACACCAAGCACAGGCCATTTTTCAAAATTCCTTGTCTTTGATTCATCAAGAAGTATCGTAAGTGAATCTACATAATTAAATATTTTTTGACTGCTAAGTATATCAGTCTTTACATTTTGCCAGCGTGCATAAACTTTATTTCTAAATGTTGTATCATCAAATAATTTTCTCCACCAATTAGGAGTTAGAAATGGTTCTCCTGAAGGGATATTCTGGTAATCAGTAAGATACTGCAGCTGCCATCCGTTTGTAAGCCAGCCATCATAGTAATCAGCATTTCCAAAACCAAGATTAAAATCCCAAACCGGACCGGCATTTATTTTTGTGTTTCTACTATCTCTATCTTTATAAAGATAAGTACTTAATCTGTAGCCATCCACATTTTTGGCTAATTCATTAACAAGTAAAAAATCAACAAAAGAATCAGTATTTAAAAATTTTGGATAACCTGTTGCAGTATCTGAAATATTAATACTGTTTATCATCATTGTTTCAAATTGAAAAATTTTATTTTGTATATAATCTTTTTGCTGTAGAACAATTTCATCAGGTTTAGGGATATGATACTGATAGAAAACAGAATATGAAGATTGCGGATACGGGAGATATGTTGAATACCAGCCATCATTATTTTCCCCATCTGTTTTATCAATCTTAATAATATAACCGCCGGTAACTGCATCACCGAAGATATCCGTCGGTTCCATCTTTTTTATATTTACACGATTCACATCACGCTTTACTTTTTCAAGCAGAACATATACTCCAATATATTCATTATTTAAAACCACTTCACAAAACTTTGAACGGCTGGCATATCTGCCCATACTGCTTGCAATTTTATAAACCAGGACATCACGCATTAGACTTTTATCGTTATACGGGGCAAATAATATCCAATCGCTTTCTTCAGGAAAACCCATTAGTGAGATATCAAGATCATTACCTAAAGCATCTCTTGTTTCAACAGCATACTGTTTCTTCGGAAACCTTTGTG
The DNA here is from genome assembly GCA_041739035.1 of Ignavibacteriaceae bacterium. Lineage (GTDB taxonomy): Bacteria > Bacteroidota > Ignavibacteria > Ignavibacteriales > Ignavibacteriaceae > XYD12-FULL-36-8. Next base: position 27,795 of record JBGSOQ010000062.1, read on the forward strand.
ATGTTGAGCCGCGAATTTCAATTCCAATTTTCCCATTATAATTATTATAAGGATCTGTAAGATTATTCCTTATTCCTTCACCATTATAAATTACACCCATATCAGCGGTTATCTTTTCATCATCCACAATAATCTGCCCGTTTGTGTTTATAACAACAATGGGCAAATTTGAAGATGTAAATTCAATTAGTGATCCATCATTAACAGAAATAAATGAAACCTTTTCTGTTTGAGAAGATATTACACAGGTAAATGTGTAAAAAAACAATATGGATATGTAAAAATTTTTCATTTTAGTAATAATAATTTTTTTGTATTTATAAAATTATCTGCTTGTATTCTGTAGAAATAAACTCCACTTGATAATTTGCTTGCATCAAATTGTATTAAATACTTTCCGGGGTTTTTAAACTCATTTACAAGGGTAGCTATTTCATTCCCAATTATATCATAAACTTTTAAAGTAATATTAGAAGCTTTAGGAATATTAAATCTGATATTTGTTGTTGGATTAAACGGATTAGGATAATTCTGTAACAGCGCAAACTCAGCTGGCAATGTGCTTTCTTCATTTTCTGCATTTACAAAAGTATCATTTATTTTACCAGGTGTACCGTACCCAACTGAAGCAGCCCAATTCTCCCCAAGTGTGTTATCAAAATCCGGATTCTTTAAGGATAATGTTGGCCCATTTCCATCCGGTTGAGTTGGCCACGGAACAGCGTCATCAAAAACTAGTGAATCCATTAAAATCATTTGATCATCATAAAGTCTGATCAATTCCCCGCTCCCGCTTAAACCAAACCCTACATTCCCGATAAAATTATTTACTTCAGGAAATAGCGGTTTGAACAATGAAGTATCTACACATAAAACTAGATATGAGTTCGAATCTAATACTGTACCCTGAGGGATTAAAAAACTGTGGGCATCATCGGAATCTTTAAATATCCATCCTGAAATATTTACAGAATTATTACTATTATTATAAAGTTCAATCCAATCTTCTGTATTAAATGATAATGATGCATTATAATTAATTTCATTTATAACAATTTTTGGAACGCTAAAGTTTGAATCAATTGCGAATACTGCATTAAGAGTGATTGTACCATTTAATGAAATCAACAAAGAATCATTTGTAGATGTACTTGAACCTTCCCATCTTACAAAACGGTAACCTTGCTTAGGCTGCGCAGAAATATTTATTGGAATACCCAAAAAATATGTACCACTCCAATTGGGAAGATTAATATCTAGTGAATTAATTTGAATATGACCCATAGTTGTATCAGCATTATATAGATTCACCTGTGCAACACCTGCAAGACTAAAGTATTGCATAAAATGCGCTCTCATATAATTCAATCGATTTGAGGCAAAGGTTCTCAGAACTTGAACATTACTTAACCAACCATCATACGTAAATTGATTCCATCTATTGGAATGTCTGGCGATTTCGGGTGTAATGATTGACGAGATACCATTAATTGTGTTAACAACATCAGCTGGATTGAAAATAGTATTGGAAAAATCTGCAAAGCCATTAATAAATTCATATCTAAAAGAATTATTAACAACTAATTTTCTTAACATTAAAGTAGACCAAGGTGGATTCGGCCAACCAGGTCCATTTGCTGCTAAAGCAAATTGTAATGTATTATGCAGATAACTATTGGGATCAAGAAATCCAAAACCAAAATCGGTATCGTATAAGAGCCAGCGCCATTTACCATTACTCTTTGTTTTCCAATACTTTATATTATTACCCGGCCAATCTGTATTCGCAAAGTAAATTTCCGAAATTTGATACCTGATAAAATTATCTATCTCCATCTTGGATTTTACATATTCATAATTTGATGGAATTGCCATACTGTTATTTTCAATAAATGAATATAACTCGAGATATTCTTCATCACTACCCTCAACTATCTCAGCATAATTTTCAAGTATATCAACGCTATCAGGATTTACATTATGATGTTGAGCAATAAAGTTTTCATTAATTTTTTCACGAATATTATGTATTCCCCAATATTGCCCATTAATAAAAACAATAGCTGGACGATAATCAGCTTTATCAATATCCACATCATCTACAAGGCTTGTCATTAAAGCATCTCTAAACATTGTATTACCCCAATCGTTGCCAGCATTACGCAGTACAAAGGATTCATATTCAGTAAACGGAAGTTCATCAAATAGTTTATAACTCAAGGTACTGTATCCATACATTCCTCTTGCAAATAGAGCAAGAGATTTTTGAGCATTACCTCTGCTCCAATTACCAAAAATCTTAACACCCATATCGATTCCAAATCCCTTTGAACCATTCGCTTCAAAAAGCTCAACATGAACTGGTTTTTCCCAATCCTGCCAGAAGTTCGCTCCAAAATGCGGAAATTCAGGTTCTGCACTATCACCCATCGCATAAATACCGTATTCTTCATCAAAGAAATTACCAGGATCAGTAGAGAGTGAAACTACAGCAAGTGTGGATTGAAAATTAATAAAGTATGAATTTGTGATCGTTTTACTTGGTAGCATCCCTGGGCTAAATGTTTTAATACGTAATACTTTTGTTGAATTGATTTGAATTGGGCTTGTATACGGTGTGGATGTTTCTTTTGGTTCAGAACCATCTAATGTATAATAAATATTATCATTAACTATAACTGGAGTTATACTAACTGTAATTGGAACAGAATAAAATCCACCGCTTGTTGAAATAATAGGATCACCTACGCTACCAGTAAACCCCTGAGTTGTGTTACTATCGCCAGGTGTGGCTTCTGAAAATAAAAACCAATTACTGCTTCCATCAGGTTGTCTACCATAAGAAATATCTGGTCCTATAGATCCGAAGGTAACCTCATCAACAGTTATGTTCTGTGGATTAGTTAAAACAATTGTTTCACCAGCAGAACTTAATTTAAAATTTGTGTGAAGATATTTATTCGGCAGTTCTAGAAGCGGATTCACTCCATTTTGATTTTCTGGAATTACATTCATTCCTAATGACAAAAACGGAATTAACGTAAGATCTGAAGAACCCGTCCCATAATTATGAACCTGCATAGCAAGAACATTATTTCCATTCTGTAAAAGGGATTGAAAATTATCAATAAGATATGCATTTGGTTTTTCTCCATAAACAATTAGTGGTTCTGTATATGTCGATGCAGATTCATCAAAAGTTGGTGGAATGTTTACAGTTCCAATATTTGCCCGTGCTATTTCAACTCCATTTAAGTATGCTACAAATGCATCATCATAATCAACATGAAGCACTGCCATTTTTACATTATTTACATTCTGCACAGAAAATGTCTTACGAATGTACACGGAATTCACAGAAGTTGGCACTATGGTTGAATCATCACCATCACCAAATCCAAATCCACTAGGGCCGGATGTCCAGGATTGATCATCATATCCCAGGTTTTTCCAGCTCGCAGATGGTTCACTTGTTCCCAATCTATATTTGCAAACATCACCCCAGTCGATTACAGTTTCCCAATGTCTAACATATTCAGTTCTGTTTTTATCACTTGCAAAAATCAGTAGGTGATCTTTTGGTGCTATAGTTAATGATGGTAAAATCCATTTGTACGGTGTACTTACATCATCCGATAGTCCGTATCCTGAAAGATCAACAGAAGTGCTTTCTGAATTATATATTTCTATCCAATCCGAAAAATCTTCATCCTCATCAGCAATAGTAAAACTATTTGAAGACATCATCTCATTGATATAAACTTGTTGAGCATATGACACCTCAACAAAAAATAATATTATAAAAAAGTTTAGTAATAGAGCAATTTTTTTCATTTGATTTTTCGACTAATTAAAAGTTCTCTTCATCAAAAAAGAGATTTACATTATTAACACCTTTAGTGGTTCTTAATTGATTAACAAATTCTGCAGTAAACTTAACATCCTTGAGCACTATATGATATGATAATTCAAGAGAATCACTTTCCATTAAGGCTTTTGTATTTATAAGCTTACTGTTTTTACAATATTTTTGAAAAATGGAAATGAACGGTGCTTCTTCATAACCTCCATTAGCATTAAACGAAAACTGAAGCAGAAAATCTTTTTTAGATGGACTCGCCGCATGAGTTTTAGTTAATACATATAATATCAAACCAATAAATATGGTACTTGCTAAAGCTAAAGCATGTAAGCCAACTCCGCTTGCCATTCCGATTGCAAGTGCAAAGAAAATAAATATTATATCCTGAGTTTCTTTTATAGCTGTTCTGAATCGGATTATAGACATTGCACCAACTAACCCAAAAGCACGAGCAAGGTTATTACCAATTACCATAATCACAACAGAAGTAATTAGTGCAAGCACTATTAACGAATTAATAAATGAATATGACATGCCCGGCCCACGATACGTTAAGCGATAAAATAAAGAAATTAGTAGTCCGCAAATAAGTGAGACTACCAGGTTTTCAAATACCTCACCAATCGAAAGTGACACACTTAGTACATTTTGGAAATCATCCAGCATTTTTAATTACTTCTTTCAAGCTTCTGATTATAGATCCACTAGAAATCAATGGGATTACCAGATCTTTTTTATTAACAAATCTGTTTAACTCATTATGACTATCAACACTTATAGTGTATTTAGAAATTGCACGCCTGTTTAATTCAAATCTTCTTACAATTTTTTGCAACCACGTTGGAAAACCATTAAAAAATTTTAATTCGAGAATAAAATTTCCTGGCATCGAATATTTTAAGGACTTATCATCATACAACTCTGAGATCCTTGGTAATGGTTTTGATCTTAAATTTTTATCAAATGTAATTCTTAATGTTGAATCGTGTTTGGAGTAAAAAGCTTCTCTTTCATAGGTAACCAATGCTATAGGCGAATAATTCTTGGTTTTAAGTAGAAAGAAGAATTTACTCGCATCACTTTTTGCATCCAGAAAGTTTTTTTTCTTTAATAAGTATTTTTCACAGTTAGCGGTTTGTAATAAAATATCTAGATCTGAATAAAGTAAGGGTGCCCGGTTTTTATAGATATGATTTTCATATTTCCTTTTTATTTCAAGAAAAACCAAGCTGTCAGATTTTTTAAAGTTATACCCTCTAATTCTTAATTTTTTTCTGATTTTTATACCAGCAAGTTTGTCTCTATAATCATCTAATCTCATAGTATCATAATAAATACTTTTTACAGTATACTCTTTATCGCTCTCTCTGTCAGCATATTCATCAATAAAAACAAATGGATATATTGCTTCTCGAAGTTCATCTAACTTATCTAAAGGAACAAGAAATTTATATTCAAGCCGCATTGGTTTCATTTTAGTTTACCATTCTCTGCCAAATACGTTCAAGATACTCTAAAGGAGATAACTTTCCGGTTTCAATGTAACAATCAACAATAAGTGAAGGAATTAGCTGATCGCTCTTTCCTTCCACAGAGGATGTTACTGTAACAATTTGAATTCCATTTATAAGTTGCACATTGTTATCAACTTCATAAACAAAAGACTTTACATCTTGTTTGCTTCCATCAGCATAAATATCAACATTTGCAGATGTTTGAATATACTTTTTATCATTCACTTTTACCGGACATAATAGAACATATTCTGATATATCGGATATAATCATCAATGTATCGCTATTGGTTTTTCGACTAACTATTCCGTTGATGGGTGCAGTGACTGTAAAACCTTTAAAGCGTTTTTGTAAAATTGCTAATTCATTTTCCAAAGAAATAATCTGCGTTTTTAAAAGGCCTATTTGTTCCTGCTTAGCACCAGTTTCTACAGTTTTTAATCTAGCTTTTGAAATTGAGATATTTATTAAATATAAATCATAAGTACCTTTGGCAATTTCGTACTCTTCCTGAGATGCAAGTCCTTTTTCGTACAAAGCACTAAAACGATCCAGGATTTTCTTCTGTTCATCAGCTTGTTTAACAGCATAATCAAGATTTTTAATTTCTTGATCAATCACAGCTTCTTTCTCACCGGTAAGATTAAGTGATAAGGATGCTTTAGCTGCTATTATCTCACCTTTTAGATTTTCGATCTGTCGTTCATTTTCATTTGAATATATGACTGCAATCGTATCATTCTTCTCTATTGTTGTACCTGATGCTAAAGATGGATTAAATTCAAATTGCATAGCATCACCACGGTCAAAAAGAGTTACATCATAAGATTGGTTTATTCCAGTCTTATAGTTTATTAACTGTGATGTCAAACGTCCATCTGTACCTTTATAGATAATCCACTCGTTAGCAGGAAGAATTTTTCCTCTTACGAATAAGTTATAACTAATCTTTATAGGAAGAAGTAGAATAATAACAATGGTGGATATAACGGCAATCCATATTATTAAAGATTTTCGCGAGGTTTGAGTTAACATTTTTATAAATACTTTTTCTAATCTTTTTTCATCTTATAGAAAAAAAATTATATTTAATAAAAAAGGAAGACTATGCAATTCTAATTGCCATAATCTTCCCTCAAAGACATTAGAACAAGTTTGTTTATTTAACGAAAAATAATCGGTTACCTGCTTTAATTATATTGTTCCTGCTTCCCCAACAAAAGCAAATTCTATGCAATAAAATTCAAAAAATTACAGCTTTATTTCAATCCAAAATTTGCTGTATGATTCTCAATAGTAACTACAAAATCACCTGGTTCAACTATTCTTTTATTTTCCAAACCGATGAATGATAAATGTTGTTTATTAAGCTTAAATTCAACTATCTTAACTTCTCCTGGATTTAACAAGACTTTTTCAAATCCTTTTAGCTGTTTATTTGGTCTTGTAACGGAACCATACATATCTGTTAAATAAAGTTGTACAACTTCTTTGCCAGCTACAGTTCCGGTATTTTTGACATCAATTTTTATAATTAATTCATCATTTTCGGTAATTTCCTGAGAACTTATCTTAAGATTGGAATACTCAAAAGTTGTAAAGCTTAATCCGTAACCAAATGGCCAAAGCGGATTATAATTATTTCCATCAAATTTTTCTATTGGTTTATAATCGTATAGCGTTATTCCATTTGGTGTTTTAGGATATGTTACAGGAAGCTTACCGCTAGGATTTACATCTCCAAATAGCACATCAGCAATTGCATTGCCGCCTTCCATTCCTGGTAAAAATCCAATTAAAATTCCTTTAGCTTTTTGAGTAATATCAGTTATAACTCTTGGTCTGCCCTCAAGCATAATTAGTATTACAGGCTTACCTGTCTCCATAATTTTATTCGCCAAATCTAACTGGGCCTTGTTCAAATTAAGATCAAAAATACTTCCGGGTGTTTCACAATACGCGGCTTCACCTAAACAAATAATCACAACATCAGAATTTCTAGCTTCATTAACTGCTTTGTTTGTATTTATGTCTTTATCGAAACTGCAACCTTCTACATAGTTTACATTTTTTGATCCGACTTTGTTTTGGATGGCTTCAAGAACAGTGTTTTTTTCTGCAGGATAAAGTGATTCTTCATTTCCCTGCCACGTTATAGTCCAGCCGCCATTTAAAACAGAAAGCATATTTGCAGTTGGTCCCGTAACAAGCACTTTAGTTGTTTTGGAAAGAGGCAAAATATTGTTTTCATTCTTAGTGAGAATTATTGATTCTCTTGCTGCATTTAAATTTATTGCGGTAAATTCATCTTTTGCAAAATCTTTTAATAATTCTTTATTCGGATATGGATTATCAAAAAGTCCAACCTGCATTTTAACAGCAAGAATTCTGCTAACAGCTTCATCAATTCTCCACATTGGAACGGTACCCTCTTTTACAAGTTCTAAAAGATAATTGTAAAAACTAAAATCGTAAGGCACCATACTCATATCAACACCAGCCATTACAGAAATTCTTACAGCTTCTTTTGGTGTTGAAGCAACTCTGTCTCTAGTATGCAGTCTTTTAATGTCTTCCCAATCAGAAACAACCAGACCTTTAAAGTTCATTTCGTTTCTTAAGACTTCTGTGAGCAAATGATAATTTGCGTGACCAGGAATTCCATCTACTTCGGCTGAGTTAACCATTACAGAGGGAGAACCAGCCAAGATTCCTGCTTCAAATGATGGAAGGAAATACTCTCGCATCATTCTTTCGGATATCCAAGCGGGAGTTCTATCAAGTCCATTGATAGGAAAACTATAACCAACATAATGCTTTAAGCAAGTTGCAAGTTTGTCTGGGGCACTTAAATCATCGCCTTGCGCTCCCTTTATATAAGATGAGCCCATCTGTGAGGCCAGATAAACATCTTCACCAAAGGTCTCCCACAATCTGCTCCAAAGCGGTTGTCTTCCAATATCCATAACTGGATAAAAATTCCATGCGATTCCAGAGGCTTTAGTTTCTAGAGAGGTTATTTCACCGCTTTGCTTTGCAATTTCAGTGTTCCAGGTTGCAGCCATGCTAATGGACTGCGGAAACAGTGTTGATCCTTTTGTATATGTTACACCATGAATTGCATCAATTCCATATAGAACGGGAATACCAAGACGTGTTTCTTTTACAGCTATATTCTGAATTTTATTTATTACTTCGTGCCAGTATTCTGCAGTATGTGCTACATCATAAACGTTCAGGATAGAACCAACATGATATTTTTTTATTGCTTCTTCCAGCTTTGCTAAATCTAACTGATGATTTTGATCTTTTGTACCTTGAACTTTTGAAACTGCCTGAATCGTAACTTGAGTCATCTGTCCAATTTTTTCTTCAAGTGTCATTTTAGAAACAAGTTCTTTTACTTGTGCATCAACTTTTGTAGTTGTGTAAATTTGTGCTACAACATTTCCATTTATAAAAACAATTAATGCAACGAGAAAAGCGAAACATTTAATAAATAATTTCATGATAAATCCTATTAGATATCTTTATGAGAATTGTTGAATATTTTTTATGAGTAGGGATGTATTTTTCTTTAAACAAGTAAGAAGTTATTTGATAAAATTGTATTTGATATTGATAAATAAATTGATTCATTAATCTATTTAGTTTAATAACACCAGTTTTTTTGATTGTCTCTGAACTAACCCGGTAAATACATAAAAATATATTCCTGAGGTAAGCGGACTTTGAATTAAAGCCGTAGTATCCAGTTCAAACTTATAATTACCAGGCTGAATAAACCCCAAGTCTCTGTAAAAAATTCTTTCACCTAAAATATTGTAAAGTTCAAAGCTTAAATTATCTGTTGAATTTAAGCTGTAATTAATTATTGTTTTGCCGTTAAATGGATTAGGATAATTCTGTTCTATATTAAATCCCTGCTCATTAAAATATTTTGAGTCTTCAATTCCATTTGGGTCTTGATTTATTACGATGCCGCTGATTACCGCTAAGTTAACTTGTGCTGCAAAGTAAATATTCAAAATGCCATCTTGAACGAGAATATTTTCAAATTCAACTTCGTAAGCATTTTGTATCCCAACCTGATTAAAAATATCCAGATTCTGAATCACCCGGTTCTGTTCGATATATACATCAAATATTCTTTTACCTGAAGAGGTAAAATAATTTTCTGCAAACATAAGCTTAACCTTGTAGCTTCCATTTGGAACGCGAGTATTATAATATACCATACCATATTTTTCTGACTGATATATCTCATCTTCCTCAGTTCCTCCAAATGATTGCCCAGGATATAATGTATTGCTTCCGTCTTGTACACCGTACTCAGTTTGATAATTCCATTTTTGATCAGCCGAGAAGTCGAGTGCAGCAGAATCAGCGCAATTAATTTTCAAAGGAAAAGTTAGTGGATTCGGAACCATATGAATTGTCTTTACAGCGCCAGTCATTATGTTTGGAGATGCAGCACGATCTCTAACTCCAATTACGATAAGATTTTTAGCTGAATTAAGATCTAGACCGGTAACTGAAATTAATACAGTTTTAAGATCTTCCTGAAGTTCAACACTGTTGATTGTTACACCGGGGATTGTATAATTAGTTTTTGTTTCTGCTGATAACTCCTGCACTTCTTCAGAAAACATTGCCTCAACTATACCCTCGGTTGCTCTGGCCCAAAGTAATGTTGGAGCTTTCACATCAATATATCCTATGTTAGTATTATTAGTTAAACATAGAACAAGTTTTCCATCATTAAATACAGCATTTTCCTGAATAAAATCACAACCATTTCCAACAAAAGTATGCGTGGCTTTATCCCATCTTGTTGTATCCCAATCATTAAATTCATCTGTCCAATTATGAATGAAATTATTTCCCGTACCATATGAACCGCTGTCGGGTGAATAAGAGTAATAACTTACCCAATCGTAATATGCAAAGGCCGGAAGCGCTTCAGGATAAAATGTTCCAACCCAATTATCATATGTTGGGTTCCAGATATTCATCATAATTTTTTGAGGAAGTGTTAGATTTTGAATATGAGTATCTGTTTGTTTTAGAACTTCTATTCCATCGACAAACCATGAAACATATTCCGGTGTCCACTCAAATGCATACGTGTGGTAATCATAATGAGGTGATGTAGCCATTTGATAATGACCAACATGATTAGTTTGACCTTGTGTAATTGTGTTCATTTGAAAATCATTTGAATATCTTCCAAGGATTTCAATATCAATTTCATTCCATGTGCCAATACCACCGCCATCATAATAAGTAAAAAATGATGTCAACATTCCTTCTCTATACGAAGTTTTCATACGTACCTCAAATCGTCCGTATGTGAATGCCTCTTTAGTTCGGTATTCTGCTCCTTTATAGTCTTTAGCAATTAGTGAATTGTGAGATGAAAAAAGAATTGTGAGGATGAAGAATAAAAAAAATGCTTTCATGGTAATACCGCGTTTAAATGAATAAAAACAGCTCTCTCTCAAAAAGGAATAAAGAAAGAGAGCTGCCGTTATGATCAGAAAGTTATACCAAAAGTGAATTTCTGAATACTATTTAGTCTACCGAAGTCCTGATAAGCGTAATCAACTTTAAGAGCAATATTACCCATTAATAGTTGTTTTAAACCAAATCCTAGTGAAAATGATTCTTCGGAATCAGGTAAGAAGAGAGATTTATACCCTGCTCTTAATGAAATAAAATCATCATAACAATACTCAGCTCCAACATTTAAACTCTCATAGTTATCACTTAAATGTAATGCATCCAGTGAAACCGTTATTGTGTTGGTTTCTGTTTTAAGTGGTTGATAACCAACACCCACTCTAAATGTAAGTGGTAAGTCCCATGTATCAGTCTGAATATTAGCTACAATGCTACTGTTGTTACCGGATGTATTGGGATCAGGATCGTACAACACCTGTGTTGTAGCTCCTGATAACTGCATTTTGGGTCCAAAGTTAGTTATAGACATAGCTAAAATTGCTCCATCAAAAGGGGTAACGTATTTAACACCTAAGTCTAATGCTATTGCAGATGCAGACATTCTCCAGATACTTTGATGGATATACTTAGGATTAAATCCAATTGAAAAATTATCTGTTAAATCAATAGCCCATGCCAGGCTAAATACTGCATCAGTTACTCCGAAGACTTCACCTGTTCCATCAGGTTCTTCAACAGTTGTAACGCTCATCTCGTCAACGTCAGAAATTGTAAAACTAGCACCGATTGTTCCAAAATTTCCAAGGTTATATGTAAGTGCCATAAAATTATAATTTATATCGGCGATCCAGGTAGTATGATCAACAACAAAACCGAAGCCCTGCACTTTTGTAATACCAGCAGGATTCCAGTATAGTGCTGTAGGATCATCTGTTATCGCAACAAATGCGCTACCCATTCCGATTGCTCTTGCACCTTGTCCAATTGAAAGAAAAGGTGCAGCTGTTGTACCGCGTTTTGAATTTTCCGAAAAAACCTGAGAAAAAACATTTGCGGTAAATAAAATTGCTATTATGCTTGTTATAATTTTTTTCATCTTTATTCTCCGCCTCTACTTTATTAACGCAAATTTGCCGACTTTTTCACCAACACCCGGAGCATCAATATGATAAATATAAAGCCCGTAAGCTATATCCATTCCATCATCTGATACTAAATTCCAGATTATACTACCATCTATTGGTGAAGAGTCTTTGTACAAAGTTTTAACTAATGCCCCCGTAACAGTATATATTCTAATTGTGCATTGAGCTGGCAGATTAATAAAGTCGATTCTTCTCTCGCCTCTATCAGAAGCATTTAATGATCTTCTTTCAAGCACATTTGCGCCGATATAAGGATTTGGTACAACGCTAACCTTGTCCAATTCAGTCGAAGCTTGTTCTAAATCAACTCTAGCAGCTGTTGTGGAAAAGGTAAAATAGTCACCGCCCATAAAAGGTTTATTTGTGGCAACTCTAAAAATATCCCCTGCTTGAGGATAAAGTGTAAATGGATCTGTTGGCTTATAATATCCAATAAGGTATGTAAACTTTCGGACACCTCTAAGAGTTTCAAAAAATCCGATTTTATCTCCTATAGTCAGCTGACCAACGTTTATGGTATCATCATAGATATATGCAGGAATGTAATAATCACCTGTTAAGTTTTTAACTTTAAAATTAATTGGAATGTTATTAAAACTTAACTCAGTATAGCCCTCAAGGAATTCCAACTCATAATCTGCAGGCCAAGCAAGTATATTTGGTCTAAAATTCGTATCGGCAATTACGGGCATAGTTAAAGTACTAAAACCTTTTACCCACCCGGTATTTTCCTGATCAACATCAACTACATCATCATTTTTAACAATTATTGATAGACCATCAAATAACGGTCCTAAAGCGCCACCACTAAAAGTTGATGAATCTACTTTAGCAAGAACTGTATCAATTATATTATTAAATTCTCTAATAACTCGGTAAGATACTGTTTTGTAATATGGACTAGTTCCAGCCGAATCAAATTCAACTTTATAGTTAGCATTATTTAATACACTATCAGAATTTAGAACCACAACTTCAATTGAACCAGAACCTGAACCTGAGGTTACTTTATCTAAATCTCCAATTACCTGCGAAGGTACATAACCTGCTACAGGAGCGTTTGGTACAACCACAGCACAATTAATATCAACAAACTTAAGTACTCCACCTAAATCCTCTGAAATGATTTTTGTTGTTTCAGAAGGTAGAAGACCAGTTGTTCCAAACGATGGATCTCCTTGATCGTATGCTACGCAAGCGTAATAGTACTTTTTACCATTAACAACATTAGTATCAATTAATGAGTGTTGTAAACCGGTATCATTTCCTCTCCAGAAATGAGCGCCGTTAATCCCTATCGGATCCGGTCCTTTTATTCCATTCTTTAAATCATACTGTGCGATAGGTTTCCAATATTTAGGTTCGCCTTTAGAATCGGTAATTACTTTAATATCCTGAAATTCTGCTTCCTCACTTCGATATATTAAATAACCCTCAAAATCTTTTTTGTAACCTAGAGTTGGATCACCTTGTTCATAACCTAAGAATTGATCCCGTGATTCTTCAGAAACTGCATCCCAAAACAAAAACACTCTTTTATCACCAGGAATGGCAGTAAGAGTAGCTTTGTAAGGAGGTTTTGCAAAATTATAATTTGCATTATATATCTGTTGAACTGTTTCCTTATTAAAAACCAAATCTTCATAATCACTTCCAAAAACTAGAGCCACAGAAAATCTTTCACGCAAATTCTTTTTAAGCGGGAATGGGCCTGATCCAAAAAGTATCTGAATGTTTGCATTTTGAATTGTTGTATCAAAAGTTCCCGGCTGCATTTTTTCCCAGATAACATTATCATTTTTTGGCCATATAGCCGTTGGGCCTTTGTTTGATAAAACTTCAATTGCTAAACTTGTCAGTCCAATTTGATCTGATTCATCTTTATCAGTGGCATCAAAGCTTGGTTCGCCCGCTGTTGGAACTCCATCACCTTCACCGGCATCAGGATTTATATACTGAGGATCAAACGGACCAACACCATCGGCACCAACGTCGTTATTCAACGGTTCATTTTCATCAGGATCCCAAACACCATTAAGGTTTAAGTCAACGTAACCAATCCAGTCTTTATCGTTATCAATTCCATCATCACGTCTTTCATCTATCATCGGAGCACCAAGTAAATCAAAATCTTCGTCATCATTAATCCCATTAAAAGCATTACCCGGACTTTCCAAAAATGCATAACCAACATATCCGCAATTCCACTGTGGGGGCGGATCGTTGGAAACACCATCAGCATCAAAAGCATATGCAAGATCTAACAATTGGTTAAAGTTTGCATTGTCCGCCCCATCACTAAGACCACCAACACCTGTATCACTATAGAATCCAAATAATGTACTATCATAGTCAGTATCGGAAATATTGATGATATCATAATGAAAAAAGATGATATCTTCAGCTAGTACGTGTGACCATTGAAAAGCTCGAACTTCCATTCTCAACCCAAGTCCGCCTCTTGTTGCATCACCAAGAATTGGTTGATAAGAATATGGAGGTCGATACCATTCTCGATCCTGTGAATCATCCATTACAAAAAATGTTTCAACATCAGCATTCAGTACTCCTCGTCCAAAATAACCAAACCAATAGCCATCCCATTCGGGTGTTATTAGCGGCAGTGCACGAGACCATTGTTCCGGCCAGGTTCCTGGTTTTGTACTTTGAGCTGGTTCCAGAGAACTTGGGAATGCATATCCGGGCACCGGTTCCATAACCCAAAGTTGACCAGTAGTTAAATCTTTATCCACTTCTTCTCGATATGATGTCTGAGCAAAATAAACATATTGATTATTACCGGGTGCTGTTAACCTGGTAGATACCAGTGGTGTACAACCATCAAGATAATTTTGTCCAGTTCCTTTTGGCCATTCACCTGACGGTCTGTCTTCCCAATAACCTATTTGCCCATCGTTTCTAAAGAGAGTTCGGACAAGATTTCCATCCATAATTCCTTTTTTACGATATGTTTTGTCTCCAACAGGTTCATTTCGATAGAGTTGCGTTTGGGGATCAACCTGTGAATATGAAATACTTGAAATAATAAAAAATATTATAAAGTATGTTATTTGTTTAATCATTACAAAAACTCCTTTAAAGATTAAAATCCTACTCCAAATCCTATGCGCACTTCTCTAGGACCTGAGTAATCTTGTGGGTTTAAAAGGTATTCATCAATTGTATTCATTCCATAAATGTAACCGGCTTCATCTGTGTTCAAGTCAATGCCTGCGCGACCTGATGTACCATTAACACCATATTCATTCTTGAAATCAAACAAGTTATAGACAATTAAATAAGTATTAAAATCAAATCCAAAGACTTTAAATGTTTTGGTGCCTTTAAGATCAAATTTTAAACTTGTCGGTTTTCTGCCATTATTTTCAATTCTAATACCACCGTTATATCTTTTATCAATTGTGTAAGGCATACCTGATTCATAACTGAAAATAGCACCTATGCTCCAGTCAACTAAATCACCAACGGTAAAAGAAATGTTCAAAGTTGAAAGTTGATCCCAGCTCAGCGGCAACAGTTTTTTTGTTTCTTCAACTGGAGGATCGCTTTGATTGTTGTAATAAACCTGTCTTGGATCAGATGCGTTTCCCTGAGCGATTTGGTAAGTATAATCTAATTTTGCACTGAAATAATCTGAATGCCTTTTTTCAAGTGTTAATATTAATCCTTTAGCATTGCCGTAATCTCTATTTGTATAACGGCCAAATTGGAATCCCTCATAAGTATCAATAATTTCCATTCCTAATAAATTTCTAATATCACTGTAATAAATTGAAGCGTTTATAGAAACATTTGGAAATAAAACCTGCTGTATACCGATTTCATACTTAATGGTTTTCTGGGATTTCAGTTCTGGATTACCAATAATTCCATTTAATCCGGTAGTTTGATCAATCAAGTAATCATTGTTCGCGTATAAGTTTTCAAAACTCGGAATCTGGAAGAAGTGACCATAGGAAAAGTGGATTGCACCAGCATCCGATATTGGAAATGAAACACCCAGTCTTGGACTTATCTGTGATTCAGTAATTGCTTCTCTTGTTTGACCAGCGCCCGGGAACAATGGATTGTTAAGTGGATTTCTCAAATCAGAAGGTAAATCAGTGTTGGAATCAAAATAATCAAATCTTACACCTGCATTTATAATCATCATATCATATTCCATTTTGTCCTGGAGATAGAGAGCAAACTCATATGGATACTTTGCATAAGCTTGATTGTTTTGAGTACCTAGATTTGTGTAACCCCAGGTAACAACTGGATTTTGTAGTGAATCCAACTGACCTTCTGTAAGATTTACTAAATTTTTATATGAATTTAAAAGTTCGTGGAATCTTCCTTCGGCGCCAAATTTAATTTTGTGTTCTTTTGATACCTGTGATTCTGCACTAAACAAAACTAAATTAGATTTAGTAGTTCTATCCGATCGATCTGTTTCATTACCACCATGTCTAAAGGTATAACTATTTATTGTTGTGCTGTTATTAGGATCAACATATCTCGGGTCATATTCATTCTCCCAGAGATAATTTTTATACTTATTTGTGTTTAAACTATATTTTAAAGTAAAAAAGAGATCCTGTGCCGGGTAATATGATAATTGAATATTGTTAATTGAATTAGTTGCATAATGGTTTTTAAGTCCATCCGGGGCCAAACGATAATTGTGATTATAGTAACGGTTAAAATTATCATCCCAGAATAAACTGTAGCTTAATTTCCAGGTTTCTGCACTATAAGTAAGCTTAGCATTTATAGATTTCTTTTCATAAGGATTCATCCCTACATAGCCACTATCACCGGTGTTTGTATTGATAAAAAACTCCGGATACAGTTGCGGATCAGGAACGATTGGAGTATGATCTTCAATATTATAATATCTCTGACCATAGTAATTGCCACCATCTTTGAAATATCTGCCTGTTACAAAAAATGTAAGGCCGCTTACAATTTTAGTTGGTCCGCTCAAACTAAACTGTAAGTCTTTTGGACCATCAAAACTAACTTTATCAAGATTCCAAAAAATATCGGTATTTGATGTTAAATAATTTCCTACATATGCAGAAACAGATCCTTCAAATTTTTGTGAACCTTCCTGAGTTACAATATTAACAACCCCGGAAAGTGCCTGACCGTATTCTGCATTAAATGTACCGCTTATAACCTCTAATTGTCTAACAGAGTTATTTTCAATTTGAAATGAATTTCTACCATCAAAAACATTATTGATTGGGATACCATCAACAAGGTATGCAACTTCATTATCTCTTCCACCTCTAAAGTGGCCGCCAACAACACCAGCTTGCAGATTAATTACCTGACTAAGATTATCAACAGGCATCATTTTAATTTCTTCTGATCCCACTATAGCTGATGATGAAGTTAAGTCATTGATTATCATTGGTTTCTCTGCCTGTACAACTACTTCGCCAAGCCTTACAGCTTCAGAAACCATTTCGACATTAACATCCGTGGTCAAGTCTATTTTAACGCTTACCTTTTCAATAAATACTTTGTTATATCCAACTGCACTAACAATTACTGTGTAACTGCCGGGGGGAATGTTATTTATATAATATTCACCTTCAATATCTGCAGCGGCACCAAAATAAGTACCATCAACTATAACATTTGCACCAACAATCGGTTCTCCCGTGTCTTTATCAATAATTTTTCCTCTTATCTTACCGGTTGTTCCTGCAAATGAAAAATCACTTATCATTAATACAGCAATTAATAGGCTTAAAAGTGTATAACAAATTTTATGTTTTGTAAAAAGTCTCAACATTTTTTTACCAATCATTATATTTAAACATTTTAATAACGGATTAGCATCTTTATATAAAAAAAGAGGCAGCCTTTAATTAAGGCTGCCTCACTACTAATACTATTTAACTAAGATCATTTTCTTTGCTTCTTGATAGCTTCCGCTTTCTATTTTGTACATATATACGCCGGAAGATAATTTTGATGCATTAAAATTGATATCATAAGAACCAGCTGCTTTTTCTTCGTTTACAAGTTCAACAACTTGACGACCTAAAACATCATATACCCTTAAAGTAACTAAGCCCGGTTGTGCAATGGAGTAACGAATTATTGTAGCAGGGTTAAATGGGTTTGGATAATTTTGTGACAAACTAAAGGTATTTACTAAACCATTTTCGTTTTCAACATCATTTGCATACCAATCTGTAATCCAGGTATGTGACCATACTGAAGGATTGTTATGTCCTTGATCATTATTTCTAGGAGAATAGAATAGCAAACCTTCTCTGCCTGTACCATCATTATCATTAATTCCAAAATCAATCGGAATCCTGTCACCATAACCAACACTTATTGTATCAGTAATAGCATCAGGTCGTTTTCTTAGCATAGCCATATCGTTTAATGATATCTTAGCTTCCACAACATAACCGGTCGGGAATAACTCGCCATAAAAATAATTAGGGCCTTCAACAAGTAATGAATCATATTCATTTGTATAATCATCATTACGGGCAACGCCTTCATTAAATCTGATCTGATAATCCGGCTGTGAGCCTCGTTGATATGTAGTATGCATTGCTTTTTTCCAGTCATAAAGACCGATGAATAGATCCGGAGAATCTAATTCATAAGACTGAAATGTTCCGGTTGGAGTTAATACATCATCATTTACTTTAAATGCCACATAAAGATAATTAGCATCAATGGCTACCCAGGCATCAGCAGAACAATCTGCGTCATTAGTAATCGTAAAATTAGGTCCAATTGTACCTGTACCATCTGATGAATACATCCTGAATTTAGGAAGGCTTTGCCATTCAGCTAAGTTACCATCTGCAACAAATGCAGGTACAACTTCAGAAATTACAGCAACACCTTTAGCATTGTTTGTAGTTGAAGCCGAAAAACCTGGCAAACCAATATTACCAGCAAAATCTTTACAAGTAATAGCGTAGTAATAAGTTACGCTTTGGTTAGTGTTTGGTGATAATAATAGATGATCAACAACCTGAATTCCTCCAAGAATATTTGAAGCAATTAGATCTACATTTGGTGAAGTAAGATCTGTTATTGGTTCCGTACTTGCATACACATTATATTTTTCACCGGATTCAAGTGGAACATCTTCCCAGGTAACCAGGTTTGTGAATGAACCAGGAACTACAAATATATTTGCTGGCGCATTTGGAGCAACATCGTCAGCAAATTGGAAACCTGATGTTTGCAATATATCAAAAAATAATGAACCATCAGCTCTTAGCAATGTTCCAAATCCATCTTCAGTTCCTCTTCCGAAAATTTCTATTCTAACTTTTGTAATGAATTCTGGATTAAGCTCTAAATCACCAACGCCGTTTTTAAGTGCAAATCCATCTTTAGGAGGAAATCTATCATTAACACCCATTGGTCTTGGTGTTAGAGGTAAATAACATCTTGTCCAATCAAATGCCTGGCTTAAATCAACATCAGCATCTATAATCCATTCTTCGACAGGACCAGAACTATTTTCCATTACAAAAAATCTAATAAATGCTCTACCTGCATCAGCTACAACCGGAGTAAGATTTTTTACATAAAGAACTAAAGCTGTTCTTTCAGCGATAGTTGAATCAACAGTTACTGCAGAATCAATAGCTACAAAGCCACCCCAAACAAATGGAGCGCTTAATGTATAATCAACTTTCAATGAACCAAGGCCTTCTGCTTTAACTGTACCTTCGTCTGTAACTGCAATAGCACCTTTGTCTGTACCTGCCCACTCCATCCAATCTAAACTCCATCCTGCTGATGAGTTATCAAAAGTAGTAAGAGGCGTATATCTGTTTCCTACTAATTTTAGGTTATCCCAAAGTACAGCACCAGTAGCAACTGGAGGATTAACAGGACCACCTGAAGTTAAATAGACAACTGCAAGTTCATACCCTTTAATATGCTCTATCTGTAAAATACCATCGCCATCAGCAAATTGAGCAACAAAACCTAAGGTATTGTTCGCATCTTCTCTTAGTGGTATCGTTATATCTAGCCAACCGCCAGAGGCATCAGAAAGATCAATAGCTGTATGATGTAACCACAAGTCTCTTGCGCCTTCATCATTATACTCAGCTAATTTTAGTTCAATAAAAGCCGTACCGGTAGCTGTCATATTAACAGGTGTAACAACTTTGTAACTAAGTGTGAGATCGGTACCAGCACTCAAATCTAAGTAAGGGATAGTATCCATAGCAGCAGCCGAGTAAGTAGTTCTGACGACGTAACCACCCCAACCATCATAAGCTTCAATACGGTAATCCAACTTCATTGAACCTGTTCCTTGAATATGTTCAGGATCGTTAGTTAGATTGAATTCAGCGGTTGGTCCATTAGTAAAAAAATTTGAATTCAATACTGGTGGATCTGTAAATAGCGGTCCAACTGCGTTATCGAATGGTTCGACAACCCATTGTGCGTGCATAAGCGGCACAAGTGCTAACACGAAAAGAAATGTTAGTATTTTTTTCATATACCTCTCCTTTTGTTTAAGGTTTTATTAGTAACAGTAATTAGCATTAAATTAAAAATCATATTAAAATTATTAAAATATTCTAGAATAAATATTAACAAGAACAAGAAAATACAATGTAAACGTTTACATACGCTATTTAACTTAAATTATTAAAATCAAAATGTCAAGAGTTTACAATTATTAAGATAATTAATACCAGATGCTCCATAGACCAATAATAATAATCACTATGAATGCTGACAAAACAAAATTAGATTTTAATCCGTGCACTGTTCGAATACTAGCAAAATTGTTCTTCAGTTCTAAAAAACTTTCTGAAATTGAATTTCTAATTTCAATAATAATTCCGCTAGTAATCTTAACGGAGGAGTAATTTAGGACTAAGATAATTGTTACGCTTACCGTAAAAAGAAATATTGCAAAGTGAAGAAAATTTACACCTAAAACCCAGATTAGAATTGGATGCAGTTCTATACCAATATTATTTATCATCTCTAATAATAGTCTGCTTATTCCAATGGATTCACCGACAATCAAGGTAATGAAAGCAGTTCTGGAATTTATTTTCTTTGAGAATAAACCAAATAAAAACACTGCAGTAATAGGAGGACTAACGAATGCCTGGACACTTTGAAGAAATAAATAAACTTGTGAACTGATTAGTTTTACAAAAGGCACAATAATTATTGCAGCAACAACTACAGCAGTTGTGGATAATCTTCCAACTAAAACTAGTTTTCTTTCATTTGCCTGAGGGTTACGAATTTTATAAAAATCATTTGTAAACAATACAGCTGTACTGTTAAACGCTCCGGCAAGTGATGACATAATGGCGGCAAGTAATCCGGCAACAACAATTCCCTTTAAACCTGTTGGAAGCAAATCACCAGCCACAAGAGCAGAGTAAGCCTCATCTCCATTAATTTCAGGATAAAGTGCAGCGGCAATCAAACCAGGCAGCACAAGAATAAAAATTGGTAATATTTTTAAAAATGCAGCCAGCAATGTGCCCCTTCTAGCATCGTTAATTGATTTTGCGCTAAACAATCTTTGAACTATATATTGATCTGTACACCAATACCAGAATGCAATTATTGGAGCTCCGAATAATATTCCCGTCCATGGAAAATCAGGATCAGTGATAGGTTTAAACATATTAAAGAAATCAGCAGGAAGTTTTTGTTCAAGACCTGAAAATCCACCCACGGCATTTAAACCAAAAGCAGAAAGTATTACAGCACCAAGAATTAGAACTATACCTTGAAATAATTGAGTGCGCATAACAGCATTTACACCGCCTGTAACGCTGTAAAGTCCTGTAATCAAAATAATAATTATTGAAGATGCGTAAATGTTCAGACCGAATATTTTATAAAAAAGTAATCCGGCTGCAAACAGTGAAACCAATATTTTTGTAAAGATGTAAATTACAATTGAAAAGCCCGCAAACATCTTTCTAATTTTTCTATCAAATCTTTTTTCTAAAAATTCCGGAACTGTAACCACTCCTGATTTAAGATAAATGGGTGCAAGAATCCAACCTAAGAAAATAAGTGTAAATATTGCCATCAACTCAAACTGTCCTACAGCTAATCCGCGTGTTGACCCTGAGCCTGCTAATCCAATAAAATGTTCGCTTGAAATATTTGTAGCAAAAATTGAAATGCCGACAGTAAACCAACCGATATTTCTTCCTGCCAAAAAATAATCTGAATAATTTTCATCACTGCGGCGGGAATAATAGAAACCCAGACTCAATACAATTATTAAGTATGCAACTAAGACAAGTAAATCTATTTGGCTGAAAATTGTTGACACTTGTGTGATTAATTTTTCAATAAAAAGAATAACATATTCACAAATAGTGCCGTGTATTTTTAGATAAAAATCCAGTAAACAATCCTTTTTATTGATTAAAAAAAATTTGCACGGACATCAATTATTAAATTGATAAATAACACTTATTATTTTAATAATGGAATGGGTATTGTGGTAAGTAAATCGAATAAATAAAAAGGCTGGATTAGTATTTTTTTAATATTCTAAATCCTAAAACAGCCTTATGTAAAAAAGAGAAAATTGGAAATACTATCTAAGTAACATCATCTTTTTAACTTCAGAAAAGTTATTAACCTGAATTTTATAGAAATAAACACCACTTGAAAGATTGTCAGCTTTAAATGCTACGTTGTAATATCCGGCATTCATTTCTTCATCAACAAGAACTTTTACAAGATTACCAAGTATATCATATACTTTTAAGGAAACAATTCCGGATTCTTTGACTCCGAATTTTATTTCCGTATATGGATTAAAGGGGTTTGGATAATTCTGATTCAGTTCATAATCCACCGGAAAAGAATTATCATCAACACCTAATACATTGTTAAAAGATGTTACTGTTGACCAATCTGACCATTTCAAATTATGATCACGATACTTAACTCTATAGTAATACAAATTACCTGAAATAAATCTTGAAGAATTGAAAGACAGTTTTGTTAAGTCTATTCCTTCATTTAAATCAATCGGATTGAATAAAGCATCAACACCATAGATGTTTGACCAATGGATCATTGTATCAATTACGGTGGTTGTAAAATTTTCATTCTGAGAGATTTGAATTTTAACGGTCATCAAGGAATCACCGCTAATTTGAGAAGTATTAAAGGTAATTTTATCCACGGCAACAGTTGGAGCATATGTAATTGGATTATTAGGCGCTGCCTGATTGTCCTTTCTGTACCACTTATCCATAATCTCATTATTTCGAACTTTGCTTATATTACCCAGACTGTACATTGTTGATTCATATGTTTTATTGGCTACATCAATTTCTATAATCTGATAAAAATAATGATCGAATGTTTTTTGTATTTGCGGAAAATCATTATTAACAAAGGCTCCCCAACGATCGGTTGCACCGCCTCCGCCGCCACCGCAAATTATTCTAAAATCACTTCTTGGATCAACGGATTGAGATTCAAGTGTTCCTCTTTCATACCCGTGCGTATGACCGTAAGAATGCTGAACGACTTTAGAATATTTTTTTAGAATTGGATAAATTTGATTTGTAATATAGCCCGGTCCAGCATCATATGTCATTCCTTCACCCCAAAGTTCTGTTACTGAAAAATGATGTGACATAACAAATACAAAATCGACTGTCGGATCAGCTTGAACATTCATTAAATAATTATCAAGCCATGTTTTCTGAAGTGTACCAAGAGAAGAAACAGCACAAGAGTTTAAACCAATAAAAACTGTATTTGCAACTTTCATAGCCCAGAATTTTTCATTGGTAGCCGGAATTGGAGAAACTTCATCATAGTGCATGTACTTGTAATAGTTCTGATGCTCTCCTTCATGATTTCCGGTTATTGTCATAAATGGAATGTTTGGTGATATCGGAGACATTGGCGCAAAATACTGATCCGTCCATTGAATTATATCACTACCGCTGACAACTAAATCCCCTGAATGTACAACAAGATTAATTTGATTTTGTATATCATTACCATAAAGCTGCTGCATAGTAAGTTTAGCCTGTTTAATTACTTTAACAGCCATAGTTGTATCGCCACTATGCGTATCACTTAACAATAAAAATCTTAGTTTACCTGTATAATTACTGTCAGGTAACGTTCTAAAAGAATAAATATTAGATGCACCAGTACCGCTTACTGCTCTATAAAAATATTCAGTATTCGGGACCAGACCTGTTAATTTAACTGAATGCCATCTATATGTTGAAGCTACTAATTCATTTGTGCCACTGGTTGTTTGTCCAAGTGATTGAGTTGTTCCGTATTCAACATTTGTTATTGAAGATAAAGTATCATGCCAGCATACCCAAACTGAAGTTGGTGTAGGCATTTGCAAATAGGGCACAAGAATTAATTGAAGAGTTTGCGGACCTGCAACCTGATGACCGAATCCGCCTAAATTTGAAACTTCCAGTGCAGATAATGCTCTATCCCAAATACCAATTTCAGAAACAATTATATCGCTATCTTCACCATCTTCATCAGCAAACATAAGAAGTAAAGAATCAAGTGAGAATCTATCATCAATCGCCTGAACATTTCCGGTCTTCAGCAATTGGCCATCCATATAAAAATTATACTGGGTACCGTTTTTAACAGAAATAATCATTCGATACCATTCATTTACTTTAACAGCATAACCTGAATAACCTGTAGCCTGCGTTCCAATATTCCCGGAAGGATTAATAAAACAATCACCATCATTATTATTAAGAATTGTTGTCTGGAAAAAGCAATGCCATATTCCTAAAGCTTCAATTTTAAAATCTATTTGGAGAGAATATTCATTTACTTTATTTCCACCGCCATTTGCTGGAATTTGATGCCTCATTTTATAATGACTTCCAACACCAATTTTAACTGCATAATCTGTAGAATTAACTCCTTGTGCTACTTGGTGAGTTCCAACTAATTGTAAGGGTAATCCATATCCTGGAACAGGTGCAACAATATTAGTTGTATCATTAAATTTCCACCACCCAACTCTATCCACCGTTGAAATATCTTGAGCTATTGTTAACGAAGAATAAAACAACACTACAGAAATTAAATAAAACACTTTTCTCAGACTCATATATTTTCCTTTGATAAAAAAAGTGCTGATAACATTATGCTATCAGCACTTTAAAAAATTATTTAACTAACATCATTTTAATTCGTTGAACATTTTCATTTGCTCTTAATTCAGCAAAGTAAATTCCACTAGCCAAATTATTACCGCCTGAAACTGAACTAAATTGTTGTTTATAACTTCCTGCTGACTGATAATCATTAACTAATTCAGTTACAAGTTCTCCAACAGAGTTATATATTTTAAGTGTTACAAAACCATCTACAGGTAAATTGTAAGCAATTATTGTAGATGGGTTAAATGGATTAGGATAGTTATTCAATAATTCAAATTTAGTTGGAGCTATTTCAACTTCAACAACATCAGAGTATGCAAATGTTCCGTTAAAATCAATTTGTTTTAATCGATATGAAATAGTTCCTGTATTTTCCGGAACATCAACAAAAGAATAATTTTGTGTATTTGTGGTTGTACCGTTACCTTTAACAAATCCAATAACTCTCCAATCGGTTTGCTGGTCTTTCTTCTGAATTTCAAATCCATTATTATTCAATTCAGTAGCAGTAGACCATTGCAATAAAATATTTCCAGATGATTGTGTTGCTGCAAATGAGGTAAGTTCAACCGGAAGAACTGTTCCAACTGCGCCAAGAGAAGCAATTGCAGATGCAGAAAGTGGTGTATTCCAAATCGCTATTTCTGCAATTTCAATCAAACCATCATCACCATCATCATCCCCAAGAAAATGAATGACTGATGCTAAAGAATAACGAACATCATCAACCGGACGAACATTATGATCAAATACTAATTGACCATCAATGTATGCTTTAAAGTAATTACCATTCTCAACAGATAGAATCAGTCTATACCAGGTATTATCCGCAACTACAAATGGTGTTGTATAACCTAAATCTAATGTACCCATCGCACCAGTAGTGCTTCTTATAAAATATTCTCCATCATTAGCGGTAACAAGAGGATCTGTTTGAAAAAAGTTATGCCACATACCAAGAGCTTGAGCAACTTTAAAATCAAACATAAGCGTATATTGATTTACTTTTGTTCCACCGCCATTAGGAGCGATACCGTGCGTAGCTGTATAATAACTACCAGGACCTATGCTTATTGCGCCATTCCCAGCGCTTGGTCCGGCTACTGCTGTATGAGTACCTGTTAAGACTAAGTCAGTACCATAACCAGGAACTGCAGCTGTTAAATTTGATGCATTATCAAATGACCACCAACCTTGCGGCATTTGTGCATAACTAACTGATGTTAGTAGAACAATAGCTGCAACTAAAAAACGACGAAGTACCTGAAGTTTCATAACGCTCTCCTCTTTAAGTTGATAAATATTAAGTGAACAGTTTAATTAATTGAATTTGCATTTATATTAAAATTATTTTATCAGAATCATTTTTTTTGTTTGAACAAAATTTTCCGCCTGAATTCTAAAAAAATAAGTTCCGCTCGATAAACCTTTTCCATCAAATAATACCTGATGGTAACCTGCTTCTTTTTCTTCATTTACTAAGGAAGCAACTTCTTTTCCCAGAAGGTCAAAAATCTTTATTGATACTTTTGAAACAACCGGTAAATCATAGCTAATCGTAGTTGATGGATTAAATGGATTAGGATAGTTCTGCGATAAAGAATACTCTTTGGGATATTCAGGTGTTGATTCGACTCCAACAATAATATTTGCAGGTATCTTAGTGTTATTATAAAGTCCTGATACTTCATCATCAGTAAATCCGTAATTAAATACCAAAACATTATCTATACTACCTTTAAAGTATGAAGGCGTTCCGGAGGTTCCACTTTTACCTAACATTGGAATAATACCTGTATTTACATTACCGGTAAGAATATGAGAGTCTTTTAACACACCATTGAGATATACTTTTGCATGCGAGCCATTGTAAACACCAACAACATGAATCCATTTTCCAGTAACTAAATCTGCTCCGGGAATTCCCGGTCTTTCAGCAGTAACATTCGTTACAACTTTAAACCTTAATTCGTTATTACCTCTATCTTCATACAGCACGAACTGATCTCCTTCAGCATCAAATAAAGGCCCAAATGGCTGTAATAATTGACTTGGTAAATATGTCAATTTAGTCCAAACTGAAACCGTAACCCCACCGCCATTGAAATTAAATGATGGAGAGTCTTGAAATTGTACAAAATCATCAACTCCATCAAACTCCATTGAATTGCCGAGATAACCTGACGATATTACAGCACCATTTTTCACTACTCCATTGTTTGCATTTAATGAAGCATCATATATAACTGTATCAGGACCGACAATTGTGTAATCATCAAGATTGTAACAAGCAATGATATCTGATGTAATATTTTTATGTGTAAATGTCATAGATGCGTTTAACATCACGTTAGGAACAATTGCTTTGTCTTTAACATTGCTTACCGCCAAAGTGTAAGTGCTATCTAACAAACTGGAAGTTATTAAAAACACAGTTTTTTCATCCAGCATTAATTCTGCACTTAGAACTGATACACCTTTATTGATATTATAATTTGTTAACACTTCTGCAGATGCTTCTTCAACTCTCTCACTAAACTCTATGTAAACTGTAGAAGTCTCTCTCTCAGAAGTAACAAATGACACAACTGGTTTAGTAATGTCTGCATTTGTTGTTGCTGAAACTTCGTTACTGTAATTAGTGCTTTTTAATCCTGCACCATTCAATGCCTTTATTCTGTAATAAAACGTTTCATTTTCTGTTAAAGTATAATCAATATAATTTGTGGTATCACCAACTGTTACATATAGGGTTATTGGGTTGGGAATTATATCTCTATAAATCTCATAACCAGTTATTCCACTTTCAGGATCTTCAGATGACTCCCAACCTAAAGAAATATCCGTTTCACCAGTTGTAATTGCAGAATTTATGATAACATCAGCGGGTGCAGTTGAATCAGTAACAGCAACTAACACTTGTGGAAAGTTAGTTGTAATTCCATCGATTCCTAGAGCAATCAAAGCTAGCATCTGGCTACCTGTGTTAATAGTCCACCCGTTAAACAATACATTTTTTGAATGTGCATAATCTATTAACGCCTCCGTAATTGTGCCCCCGCTGCCAACCCATTCTCCATTTATCAAAGCAACCTGATCAATCATCGCATTTGTTATTGTGCCGAAAAGTTGAATGTCAATTGAAGCATCTAAAGATCTGCATTGTGCTATCTGAGAATATGTAAAACTTGATACGATTACCCGGTTCTGCATTCCGTAAGCCTGAATCATTGCGATTACTTTAGGGACTATTGTAGCGTCTGTTGTTTTTATTTCGGCAACAATGTCTACTATTCCATTGGCTTTGGAAAGTTCCAAGGCTTCAGAAAAAGTTGGAATTTTTTCACCTGTAAAATCAGGGCTAAACCAAGAGCCAGCATCAAGTAAACGAAGTTGAGCATAAGTCATTGAACTAACTGAACCACTTCCACTTGTTGTTCTATCAACTGTTGCATCATGCATAATCATCATTGAATCATCACTGGAAAGTTGTATATCAAGTTCAAAATAATCTGCCCCTGTTTCTATTGCCTTAACCCAGGCTGAATAAGTGTTTTCAGGTGCTAAAGAAGAGCAGCCTCTGTGTGCAATATTTTGTACTTGAGCATAATTATAAATGCTGAAGATAATCATCATAGAAAAAGCAATTAAGTTTGTTTTAATTTTCATAGTAATCTCCTTTGGGGGATAATAAGACTGCATATAGAAATAAATGAAATAATTGCATAACAACTTTTGTCTAAATTAAGTTACTATTCTTCTGTAGAATACATGGCAAAGTAAATTATTGTGATGGTTTATCACAATCGCATGTTCGTGGTATCTCGAAATCCCATTAAAGATTTAGGCGATGAGAATTGAAAATGGGGTGATTCTATATATTCACAAAAAGTTTAATTAAAAAACGTTATTATAATTATTACTGATCATTATAATATATTCTCTTTATAAACTTTTGAAACTGCACCCGAAATTGTGTTTACGTGGAGTTTATTATAAATATTCTTTAAGTGAGTATTAACCGTATGAAAACTTAGAAAAAGTTTGTCTGCTATCTGCTGTTTTGTTAAACCAGAAACAATTTGCTGAAGGATTTCTTTTTCACGCTCAGTCAAACCATAATCCGATTTTTTCTTTTTAAACTGCGCAAATAATTCAAGCACTTTATGCGCAATTTTCATATTCATCGGAGCTCCGCCTGCTAGTACTTCTTTAATGGATTCTATGATTTTTTCTGGTGAAGAATCCTTTAAAAGATACCCTGAAGCTCCAGCGCACAATGCATCAAAAACTTTATCATTGTCATCATAAATTGTAAGAATTAGTATTTGTGTTGCTGGCGAAAGCGCTTTAAATTTTTCTATTCCCTGTATACCGCTTATGCCAGGTAGACCAATATCCAGTAAAATTACCTCAGGTGAAATATCTTTTGAAAGAACCTCAAGTGCATCTTCACAGGAAACAAATGCATGAGGACAATGTAATCCCTCAGTCCCGTTTATAAGTCCGGCTAAAGATTTTCTATATCTTATATTATCTTCTACCAGCCAAATATTTATTGATTTATATTCCGTATGTGTTGCTTTTTTCAAATTCTAATCACGATTAAATTGTTAAAATTATATTTTGGTTACCATACCACGTTCGAGGCATTTATAAATTAAAAAGATTTTTGTCTAATCATAATTTCATCACATTTTTGCTTTCACATCCAGAGTAATTGTTGTTCCTCTATTTCTCTCACTTTCTATTAATAACTTCCCTTTAATCTTTTCAGATCTCTTCATCATACTTAGAACACCGGTATTCTTTTTTACGCCATTAACATCAAATCCTTCCCCTTCATCAATAACTTTCAGAATTAATTGATCCGATTGACCTTTTATATCAACAGAACATTTATTTGCTTTTGAATGTCTTATCACATTTGTTAATGCTTCTTTGTAGATGAGAAAAATATTTCTGCGCTGTTCAAGAGAAAAAAGATCAAAACGGATACCAGGCGTTGAATTGAAACTCCATTGCATACCGACTAACAACCTTGCAGCTGTTTCCCGCATTTTAAATATTATATCTTCACCTTCATCATTTTTAGGATTGATGAACCAAATAATATCCCGCATCGCATCAAGTGTTTGTGAAGCTGTTTTACTAATATCCGACGAAAGTTCAAGTTCACTTTCTGATAATGAATTACTTTTCATAAGAAGCTGACCATCAACACATATGCTGCTTAGATTACTTCCAATTTCATCATGTAAATCGCTGGCTATATCATAACGAATTCTTTCTATCTTCAGTAATTGATTGACCCTGAACTTGTAAATCATAAATCCTACAAATACAAGTGCTAAGCCCAAAAGAATTTTAAACCACCAGGTCATCCACCATGCCGGTTTAATTATTATTGAAAGCACGATGGGATCAGTCCAAATATTATCTGCATTACCGGCTTTTACTAAAAACCTATAATTACCATATTCAATATCAGTGTAATATGCAGTAGTTCTGGATTCCGCTTGTATCCAATTAGGATCAATTCCTTCTAGCATATATGAGTATTTGTGTTTGTGTGCCGGCGCCATATCCAGTGAAGCAAACTCAATTGAAAAAAAATTTTGATTGTACTGCAGAACAATTTCCTTTGTTGCCGGCAACGATTGAGGCAATGTTGCTTCTTTATCAAATACTTTAAATGATGTAAAAGCAATTGATGATTTTTTTGTATCTAAAGAAATTAACTGGGGATAAAAAGAAATAAATCCATAATCCCCGCCAAAATACATTTTGCCGGAATGATCTTTATAACTGGCATGCCAATTAAAAAGATTACTAATAATTCCATCTGATTGATCGTATATTCTAAATGATTCTGTTGAAGGATTAAATTTGGCTAATCCTTTCATTGTACTGATCCATAAATTCCCTTTCTCATCTTCAAGGATACCAAAAACTACATCATTGGGTAAACCATTACGCGTTGTGTAACGAGCAAATTTTCCTGATAGTTTATCAAACTTATTAAACCCACCGCTATGCGTTCCTAACCAGATATAACCCTTCGAGTCTTCGTAAATCGATGAAACTTTACTTGCACTTATGCTGTTCTGATTATCAGAATTTGGGAAGTAATGATATAAAACCTGAGATTTGGAATCATATCTAAAAAGACCATCTAACCATGTTCCAATCCATATCTCTCCGTTTTTATCTTCAAACAAAGAATTTACAGATATAATATCTGGAAGTTTTATAGAATCATTTTTAATGATTGGTTTGTAATTATAAAATTTCTCACTTTTACGATCTAAGATTTGAAGGCCATCATTTGTACCGATTAATAGTTCACCATTCCTTGTTTCTAATATCTGCTGAACCCAATCAGATTTAATGCTGGTGGAGTTATTAGGATTATGTCTGTAGATTTTAAATTTTTTAGTCTTTGGATCAAATCGATTTAATCCGCCGTATGAAGTTCCTATCCAGAGAATTCCATATTTATCTTCGTATAATGCAACAATATCATTTACGGAGAGTGTGTTTGGATCGCCTGGTATGTTTTTAAAGTGAATAATAGAATTATCTGCTAAATTAATCCTGTCAAATCCGCCGCCGCCATAACCGATCCAAAGACTATTTTCTTTTCCACCAATAATACTGCTTACAACTTTTCCGCCAAGTGTGTTTTTTCTTCCAGATAGAAAGCGATATTGTATAAATTCTTTAGTGGAAGACAATTTACTTATTCCCTCTTCGGTCCCTATCCAAATATTATTGCTCCGGTCTTCATATAACCATCTTATTCTATTTGAAATAAGAGAATTGGGATCATCATCTGCCCTCTCGAGAAGAACATACTGCATTTTCCCATTTTGATCTTTTTGAAAAAGATATAACCCCATATAGTTATAAGTTCCGGCCCACATATTACCATCATGATCTTTAATTACTTGCCTGAACATCATCGGCACTTCGTTTTGCAAATTTGCAGGAGCAAAAAGATGATGTGTTATCTTTTTCGTTTTTAAATCAAAGTTATCTACACCGGTACCAGTACTAAGTATTAAATTTTTATTTGAGTCGTTGAATACATCCCAAACATAGTTATTGGAAATTGAACTGATATCCTGAGGATTGTTTTTGAACTGGATGAATGATTGTTCTTCAATATTAAATTGGAAAAGTCCACTGCTCAATGTCCCAATCCATAGATTCTTATCAGCATCTTGAGTTATTGAGGTTATATTGTCATCCGGAAAATAATTTTTGCCGGAAAACTTTTTTCGATAAGCAGAGATCTTTTTTGTTTTGGGATCTAGCTTAATAAAACCGCTATTTGTTGTGCCGTACCAGATATTATTAGCATCATCCTCATATAAACACTGAATATAATCATCGTCTTTTGATTCATCGTCAAACCTTATAAATGTTTCATCAAATTGATCAAACTTACATAAACCTCCACCCCATGTACCCACCCAAAAAGTTCCGTCTTTACTTTCCAATAAAGACATTACATAATTTTCCGGTAGAGATTTTTTCTTTGAAGGATTGTTTTTATAAACTTTAAAATTCTGTCCATCATATCTATTTAGTCCGTCCTTTGTAGCAATCCACAAAAATCCATCGCTCGTTTGAAGAATGCAATTAATTGAATTGTTTGATAATCCATCATCAATTGTAAGGTTCTCAAATCTTAAGGAGCGGTATTGCGGATATATAGATAGGAAGAACGGAGAGAAGAATACAAAGAAAACAAAAACTATTTTTAAGACATGCGACATGAAAATTCACACATAGAATATTCCTAAAATGTACACCTTCCTGGTTGAAAAAGAGCAAGTGTTTTAAATTTTAACACTTGCTCTATATGTTTTTCTAATAACCCAAAACTATTTAAGGTAAACCATTTTCTTTACTGAAAAAAAATCATCCGCTTCCAACTTATAAAAATATACTCCACTGGATAAATTTAGTTCATCCGCATTTAATTCTATTTCATTTTTCCCAGCACTTTTAAATTCGTTAACAACTAGTCCAACTTCGTTTCCTAAAACATCATAAACTTTTAATTTTACATTTGATGCTTGCGGTAAATTAAAAACTATTTTAGTCTCAGGATTGAACGGATTTGGAAAGTTTTGTTCAAGTAAAAATTCTGAAGGAATAAATCCTGTTTCTTCATCGACATCTGTTACTGTGCCGCCCAGATTATAAAACGGTAGGTACCCGGTTTTTAGATTAGAAGCAACCGGTTTTGCTGTAACTCTGTCCATCCCATATAAACCCATGCTCTGGTAACCTCCCGGATGCTGATGTGAATACCAATCAAAAATACACCACCATGTAACACCCATTAGAGCACCGCCTGGATTTATCGTACCATTCGAATTTAAAGCTGCATGAGATTTGAAAGCTAAAAAAGTAAAATCAAATACATCCTTTTGCTTTTGAGTACTAGTACCGTCCTCAGAAGACCAATAACCAAATTCAGTATCAAGTATCGGCTTGCCGGGTAGATTTGTTTTTACGCTGTTAAGAAAATTAAAAGTACCTGTAAAGTAAGTTGAGCCATGAAAAACTCCAAAGTACATCGTCCAGCCCATTACATCGCAGGCATGTTGTGAGTCATCAGTCGATCCTGGTCTATCAGCGGCTGCTGATTGAGTTACAAATCTTCCATCCGGATAATTTTGATCTAAATCCTGATTGACTCTATCTATAAAGATTTTTCTATTAGGTACATCAAGGCACTCATTTACAGTGCTCCACATAAAAATTGACGGACGATTATAATCTTTAAAAACCATTTCGCGGAACATCTGTTCGTGTATATGTCTTTCATTATTCTGAATGTTCCAGGCAGCTTCAGTATCGAACCACCAAACCGGAATTTCTTCTATGACCGCAATTCCTAATCTATCTGCCAATAAGTATGTTTGAAGATGATTTGGATAGTGAGCAGTTCTTAAAGATGTAGCGTTAACACCTTTAACTTTTAACAAATCAGAATAAATTGAATCAATGGGAATGCTTCTTCCAAATATAGGATGATCTTCGTGTCTGGCAACTCCGGTTAAAAATACTGTTTCATTATTCAGATAAAACTTATCGCTGGCAACTTCCAATTTTCTTATTCCAAATTGAGTATAATATTCATCAACAACATTTCCATCAACACTTAACTTAACCTTCATTACATACAAATTCGGATTTTTCATCGACCATAATTTTGGATTAGCAATACTAAGATTTGTCTGCCATACACTTACACTATCACCTAAAACAGAAATTGAATTATTAGTAACTCCGGAAGCAGGCACCGGAACTCCGACTATTTCATGCGCAGATTCCGCATTAAAATTATTTTCATTTATATCAGCCTCAAAAACTTCAACATCAACTGTAACGTTTTTTGTTAGATCAAGATCATTTGAGATAACAATTGAAGTTTGAAAATCTCCATTAACATTTTGCGGAACTATGTTGGTTCTTAAAACAGAGACTGAATGAGAAAACTCAAGATAAATATCGTGTATTATTCCCGTATAATTAAACCAATCACAAGCTGTATAAGGAACTATATCATTTCTTGTATTCCATATCGGATTATCAACTCTAACAACAATAATATTTTCACCGTTATAGTTCAAAGCCGATGTTACATCAAATGCAAAGGGTGTGTATCCTCCTTCATGATAACCAAGGTAAACATCATTTAACCAAACATCTGCAACATAATTAACTGAATAGAACATAAGTTTTACAAATGTATCTGTCTGCGATGCTGTAACATTGAATTTTTTTCTATACCAAACTCCATCTTGATAGTATTCAGGAACATCCGGATAAGTATTCATTGTGTTTTCAACAGCTGGTAATGTTTTAGTATCCCAACCACTGTCATCATAAATATAGAGATGTCTATTTGCAGCTTCTGTAATTAAGTTTATATAACCATCAGTATCTCTTTTATCTAATGTGATATTATCATCAGCAGCAAATCTTTGTTTTTTCCAATCACCTTTTAAATCAATAATTTCTCTAACATTCTTTTCAAACGATGGGACTGGAAATCCATTTTGATATGGGACTTTAACACCGTTGAAATCTTTCAAAGAAAGCGTTGCATCCAAAGTCGCAGTTTGTGAATGTAATAATGCAGTTGTGAAGAAAAATAATAATAATGCCAATACGTATTCAAGTTTTGTTAGTGTTTTAATCATACAGTGCTCTTTAAATTTTAATTTAGATTAATGTTATAGTGACAACAATAATGCCGCTCGATGTAATATTCAATGTTTTATTACAAATATTTTTTTTGAACGATTAAACAAACTGAATTTTATTTCTTTATTAAAGTAATAATCCAACTCCCAAATTATTATAAGTAAGAATAACTATGATTCATTTTTCTTAAGTCCTAACTCCTTTGCCATTCTGTAATAATTTGGTGGAGCTAATCCAAGTTTTTTTGCGGCATCAGTATCTGAATCAGAATTAATTCGCACAAACTTAAAATATCTTTCGCGTAAAACTTTTTCCATATCTTTTAACGGAAGAATGTTTTCAATATTAAAAATATCTCCAAAGCCAAATTCGTTTGCTTCCGGTATGGTTTCCTGAATTCCTAGTGCACGTTTTGCAAGAAGCGGGGTTATTCTTCCTTCAGAACTGAAAAGCATTCTCTGCACAACATTTTTTAATTCTCTAACGTTGCCGGGCCACTCATAATTCATAAATACTTTCATTGTTTCATCAGGAATTTCAGGCTTGTCCTTGCTCATATCTATGCTTATGCTGGATAAAAAATAATCAATTAATAAGGGGATATCAGTTACACGTTTTTTTAGATCCGGTACGAAGATTGGTAGTACATTCAATCTGTAATAAAGATCTTCCCTGAATCTTTTTTCCTTCACTTCTTCTTCAACATTCCTGTTTGTTGCAGCGATTATTCGGACATCAACTTTTATTTTTTCGGTTCTACCTATCTTTTCTATTTCACCTTCCTGAATTACACGAAGTAATTTTACCTGCGCAGGCAAAGGTAATTCTGTAATCTCGTCTAAAAATATTGTTCCGTGATTTGCAATTTCAAATAATCCAAGTTTCTTTTTATCTGCACCGGTAAAAGCTCCTTTTTCGTAACCGAACAATTCACTTTCAACTAATTGACTTGGTAAGCTGCCGCAGTTTATTATTACAAAGTTTTCGTATTTACGATCGCTTGTGTAATGAATATTGAATGCAACCAGTTCTTTACCGGTACCGGATGAGCCTCTGATTAGTGTGTTAACATTACTCTGTGCAAACTTTTTAATTTCTCCTTTTAGCTCAGTCATTATCGGAGATTCACCAACAATTTTTTTCTGTAATAAAGTATCTTCAACATTTTTGTGAAGCTTTTGGTATGATCTGAACCGTTCACGCTCCAGCAAACATTTTTCGTGAGCGTTAAATATGCTGAGTATAAAATCAGTGGGCTGATAAATAAACTCTTCAATATCACCCGGATATTTTGTGCAGTACCAAAATGCTCCTGCCTTAATAAGTTTATTTGCAAAATTGTAATCAGAAAGATTGATTGTCATTTTTGTTATTACAATTATCTGAACAGAAGTATCAATCTCTTTAATCTTAGTAATCAGATTTTCACCCATCAATCCGCCGGCAATCTGATAATCCATTATAACAACATCAAATTTGCCTTTTTTACTCTGAAGCAATTCAAGAGCGGCCATTCCGTTGGAAACAATATCAAGTACTTTAATTCGTTCCTCGAAAGGTTTTACGGTATTCATTACTCTTCTTACATCATAATCTTCATCTTCAATCAGAAGCAGATTTATTTTCTTACCATCAAATATCATTTCACATTTTCCATTTAATTAGAGATTGTTATTGTAAACCGGCATCCGCCTTCATTTATATTCTCAGCATCAATATCCCATCCGCATCTTTTGGATATTTCATAAGCAATGTAGCAACCATAACCGGAGTTTTGCAAACCGGTTTCCTTTGTTGAAACATTTTCTAAAAACAGATTTTTTATCCCATTTTCATTTGCAATTAAAAGTTCCTTCTTTATGCCAACACCATTGTCTTCAATAATTATATAAGATTTATTGTTCTGCTCATCAAATTTAGTTTTACATTTTATAAGAATATTGTTTTCGCCACCGTGATCAATACTATTCTGAATAAGCGGTTCAATAATTTCCCAAACTACAAATTCATTAATTGGAACGAGCGGCATTTTGGGATCTGTTTCCATCTTAATTTCATAAACATTCGATTTAGATGTTATCCTCAAAAAGATATTCTCAACAATAAACTTAATTACTTCATTCAAATTAGTATGAAACATCTGATTTCGTATAGTCTGCAATGGCGGATCAAACCATTTCATATCGTAAATTACTCGGGAAATAAAATTAGAGTACTTAGAAACACGGTACTTAATATCATTAATATTTTCTGCTGATAAAGTTCGAAGATCTTCCTTAATAAATCCCATTATCTTTTCAGCTTTGTGGTGCGTGTGATAAATTCTTTTTGTAAAAACCAATTCCTTATCGTAATTGATTTGTTTTTTTAGATTCGTTTCATGCTCATCAAAAAGCATTTTTTGTGTGTCATCTCTTTCCTTTACAGTGTAGGATGAAATGAAATACATAGCCAGCAATCCAAACAAAATAAGCGAAAGATAAATAACAGATGTTTCATCATAATTGCTTATAACCGTGTTGCTGATGAAACTAAAATCAGGAGTATTCTGCACATAAATTGCACCGATATATTCACCACGCAAAACAAACGGAACAAAAATGTTAAATGTTTTTTTATCGGTAATAATACTTTTTATTTGTTCGGTAGAACTTAATTCGGCTTCAATCTTTTTGTACATCTCAATAATATTTTTTTTCCTGTCATCCACAGGTTCATTTATTTTTTTATGATCCGAAAGAAAATTGTACAATGCCCTACCATCATCAATTGCGTAAACTTCATCACCGAGTCTGGTAAGTATATAAAGCCCCTGTATATTATGTTTAAGCTGCTGCTGACTGAATACAATATTAAAAGCCTGTATAACTTTATTTTCATCTTCCCTGCTGATAACTTCTTTTGTGTCAATTGATTCGAGTACAAGCTCAAAAGAAGTGGCAGTAAGATTTGCAATTTCTTCCGCGGAATCTTTTTGATACCATTCCTGCGTTGTACTTAAAAAACTTTTTACTGCCGCTTTGTTAATGAATGAAACAATAAGCTGAAACGCAAACAGAATTATAAAAAGCACAGTAACGTGCTTAAACTCAAAATGATATTCTTTTATTTTTTCAAAAAATCTTTTTTCGCTCATAACATAATCACTTAACTAAAATTGCCTTATCATTAATCTTTTTAGTGGCTTCCTTAAGTGCTTCATCAACAGATATTTCTTTCTTTATAGCTTTGTTAAGATAGAAAGACAAAATATCCGAAACATTTGTGTAGCTCTCTAAAAACGGTCTGTGTACTCCTGTTTTATAAAGTGTTTTAAAGAATTCAAGTTCAGGATGTTTTTTGATAAACTCTTCATCTTCATAAAGCGTTTTAGTTGTGGGAAGATATCCGCCTTCTTCATACATAATTTTTTGTGATTCTTCACTCAATAAAAACTTGGTAAACTTTATTACTTCAGGAATTCTTTCTGAAAATTTTGAGATCATCAAATTCCAGCCGCCGTAAACAGAACCGGGTTTTGATGCCGTAAAATGAGGCATTGGAGCCATTCTTAAATTTGATTTCATTTCAGCATTCATAAATTCATTATCATCATCAATCATACTCGGCCAACTTCTTACAAATACTCCGTTATCTTTTGCAAAGAGGTTGTAACTTTCATTCTCTTTTAAGTAAGTAACGCTCTTTGGTGAAGCATTATACTTGTTAACAAGATCAACAAGTAACTGAAGTGATTTTTTACCTTCCGGTGTATCTAATTTTAAATTACCGTTTGCATCTACAACCGGATTATTTTGATTTGCCATTAATTCTGTAAACGAACAGATCAAACCTTCGTAATCATCCGCCTGAAAAATATAAAACGGATTTGTGTTGATGTTAAATCTTTTACTTAACTCGATAAACTTTTCCCAGGTAATAGATTCATCAAGCTGTTTTTTTAATTCGGGGTAATCAGAAAATTTTCTGATCAGATCATCTCTGTAAAACATTAAAGCGATGTCTATATATAAAGGAACGGCAACAAGCGAATCCTTGTAATAACAGGTTTCCAACGCGTTTGGGATAATTGTATTAATTTCTGTGCTGTCTAAAAATTGCTGTATCGGCACGCCCCATCTTGCAAATCTTGGAACCCAAATTTGATCCACAGAAAAAATATCAATTCTGTTGTTCTTGCTTCTTAAATATCTTGCTAAAAGTTCTTTGCGTTCGTTTGTACTAAACTTATCGAACGAAAGATTTATAGTTTCTACCCGCAAAGAACCTTTATTCTTTTCATTAAATAAATCTATTACCTTTTGATGAGCTGAAGAAATGTGATCTACAAAGTAAATTGTTTTTTGCTTGGATGAGTTTTCCGAATCGAATTGGTTTGGTGAAAATATAAATGTAAACAGTATAAATACCGTAACCAGTACCGTGCTTAGAATTATGTAAAATATCTTCTCAATGTTCATCTGTATCTAATCCAATTGAATCAGCTTAAATTTTGATTTTAATGGCTTAAATATAGAATTTATCTCGCTAAGATTTTTACTGAAACCTGGTCAAAAACGCAGAACAAGAATGGACCTGTCATTATGGGAGTAGGCATTGAGCTGCATGAAAGACTTTGTACTTAAATAATAGCAATCCCAATTGCAACATAAAAATATCCAAATGGCCTATATGTTAATAAAGTTGAATTTATTCCGCTTTCTAGCTCTACCGCAAAAGCATTATTCAAATGAAATAAATAATTAACAGAAAATCCGTAAAATGGTACTATTGATTGACCTTCTTCATAAGAGTAGATGGCAGCCCCCGCGTTAACATTTAAGAATATGTTATTGTTGAATCCAAACTCTGGCGACAATCTAATGTAGGGTAAAAAATAGCTTCTGGAATCACCGAATATAATATTACACCCTGGTTCAAATGCAAATTTAACTTGAAAGTTCTGAGAATTACGTTTAAATCCACTGTAATGAAAATTGAAGTTTAAAAAAGGAGATGAACCCTCACTGCTTATAGAATACCCAGAAATAAAACGAAACCTTGATAAATGTTCAGATTGATTGTCAGTTTCATTAGAAACAGATTGTGCAATACAAAACGGAAGAATATTTATACTTAATAAAACAATGTACAAAAGTTTTATCATCAAGAAGCCTAACTAATACTTATAAGGATTGTCTTTCACTCAACTATTGGGCAATTCCTGCTTTTACTTATCCTAAAATTTTCCGTAGTCATAAATCCATAGTGGCAGTCCCCCGCTGGTAAAGCGGTTTAAAGGAGTATTTAGAGTAGAGTAGCATAATGTTAAAATCAATGCAGTTGCAAATTAAGATAAAATTAATAGAGCTTCAATCTTTTTTTAGTAAAATAATACTACTTAGTTGGCAAGCATTATTCAGTTAACTAATTCGTCGTGGTTAATCCTTAAAAATGTATTTCTTTATTGTAGGGATCGGACTCCTTATCCGATCCGCATGTAAAATAAAGCACACGGAAAGAACCGGAGTTCGTTCCCTACAAAACACATTTTTATTCTTAAACCATTTACATAATTTGCAAATGTAAAAAATCATCTTAAGACAATTTTTAATAAATATCATCACCAGAGTAAAAAGTAATGAAAATTAAGAGAATTCTTTTATCATTTACCATATTAATTTTATTAAATGCATGTGATCTTAATGAAGGCCCAACATTGTTTTATCGTCATATCGTAACACTCGAAACAAATCTTGATAGTTTACACTACAATAAGACTTATCTTAATTCAACAACGGTATACCCTTATACTATAATTAATCTCTATGAACCAATTGATCTCAGTGTTTATATAACATTATATCCGGTTCCTGATACTGGTCAAATACATTTTAGTATGTACAGAGGAGAAGGTCATGGTGATATACCAAGCACAAGTTTTATAGATTCATTAACTATTTACACTCCTATTGACACAACAATGGTTGTTTTTCGTTCAGGTGGAGGAATAGACTCTATAATAATCAATCCAGACATTTAATAAAGGTTGCATTCCATCTGTAGTTATTTAAACACCGTGATAACAAGTTTAACGGAATTCATTTCCTTTCAAATCCAATCAACCTCATTCTCCCACTACTCTTTGCAAGCTTAAAACTCTCAAAATCATTCCTCACAATCGCACTACTTCTGCTGCTTATCAATTTAATAAGCATTATTTATTAAAATAATAAGAGAATAAATGCAGCTATTCAAAAAATCTCGTTAGATACACAAGAGAGCAGGTTTAAAAATTAAATATTGGGCATAATAATTGGATAAGTTTAATGTTTTCAAACAGTAATTGAAGTGTCGGTTTTTACTAACAATATATTTAAACAATTCACGGAGTAACTGATGGCGGTTTCATCTCCTTCAACAACAAATGTAACATCTGCAAGCGGCGGTAATAATAATTACGGGCCTGCATTAATTGTTCTGACTTCTTTGTTTTTTATGTGGGGCTTTATCACCTGCTTAAATGATATTCTGATTCCGCATTTAAAAGCAGTATTTGAGTTGAACTACACACAGGTAATGCTTGTGCAATTTACATTTTTTACTGCCTATGCAATCGTATCGCTTCCTTCCGGTATGCTGGTTGAAAAGATTGGTTATAAAACCGGTATAATTTTAGGATTATTAATAGCCGCAACAGGAACAGCTTTATTTTACCCTGCTGCAGGTTACCGTTCTTACGAAATATTTCTTTTAGCTCTTTTCGTTCTTGCCTCGGGAATAACACTTTTACAAGTTGCCGCAAATCCTTACGTAGCAATTTTAGGAAAACCGGAAACAGCATCAAGCAGATTAAATCTTTCACAAGCTTTCAATTCACTCGGAACAACTATCGCTCCAATTTTTGGATCAATACTCATACTTTCAATGGCTGTTAAAGGCGCAGATGAATTAGCTAAAATGAGTATGACTGATGTTGAGGCTTATAAACTTATTGAAGCAAGTTCGGTGCAAACTCCATATTTAATTCTTACAGGAATGCTTGTAGCAATTGCAATAATGTTTTCGCTCTTCAAACTTCCAAAAATTGAAGCCGCAACTCAATCATCAAGTGAAGCCAATGGAGTAAGCGGTGATAATAGTCATAAAAGTGCATGGGCATATAAACATTTGGTTTTAGGTGCGGTTGCAATTTTTGTTTATGTAGGTGGTGAAGTTGCTATCGGAAGTTTTTTAGTTAATTACTTTAAAGAATTAGTTAATATGCCGGAAGCTGAAGCCGGAACTTATGTTGCTCTTTATTGGGGCGGTGCTATGATTGGAAGATTCTTCGGTTCAATAACACTTTCAGGAATGACAGATTCAAAAAAGAAAAATATTTATGCGGCACTTGTTTTTGTTTTAGCTTTGGTACTTGCACTTTATGTAACAAAAGAATATCAGAACCTTGCAACATTTACTCTATCAGGTATGGGTAAAACTTTAACTTTTCTTGCATTAGTAGCTGTTAACTTTATTGCATTCAATCTTGGTAAACAAAAACCGGGTAGAACTTTAGCAATACTTGCATTTACTGCGGCATCACTTGTTGTTATTTCTATGTTAACAAACGGTCAGTTTGCAATGTGGAGTATTTTGGCTGTCGGATTATTTAACTCAATTATGTTCCCAACAATTTTTACTCTTGCAATTGCCGGATTAGGAAAACACACGGGACAGGGATCAGGAATACTTTGTACAGCAATAGTTGGCGGTGCAATTATTCCTTTACTTCAGGGTTTATTAGCAGATAATATTGGTATTCATCATGCTTTCATTTTGCCTGTATTATGTTATATGTATATAGCATTCTATGGGATGAAAGGTCATATTCCATCTTTTAAAACTGCTAAGGCATGATTGAAATGAAAACTGAAGTAGCATTAGGTATTGATGTCGGCGGTACAAACACTGCGTTTGGTTTTGTAGATGTAAACGGAAATTGCATTGCAGATTCATCGATACTAACAAAAGCACACAACAGTGCGGCTGATCTTTTTGCAAGGCTGCATCCTGAAATTGAAAAAATATATAATTCCACTTCTGATAGATGTATTCTAAAAGGAATAGGCGTTGGCGCACCGAATGCAAATTATTATCGCGGTACAGTGGAAAATCCGCCAAACTTAAAATGGGGAGTTGTAAATGTTGTTGAGATCTTAAGACAATATTATGATGTTCCCGTTACGATTACAAATGATGCAAATGCATCTGCAATTGGTGAGATGCTTTTTGGCGCTGCAAAAGGAATGAAAGATTTTATTGTGATAACACTCGGTACCGGTTTAGGCAGCGGAGTTGTTGTTGATGGAAAGTTGGTTTACGGGTCAGATGGATTTGCAGGAGAAATCGGCCACACTGTTTATGATCCAAATGGCAGACAATGCGGATGCGGCAGAAAAGGTTGTTTGGAAACTTATGCTTCTGCAACAGGAATCAAACGCACGGTTATGGAATTACTTGCAAACTCAAACGAAGACAGCGCACTTAGAAATATTAGTTACAACGATCTTGAATCTAAAATGATTTATACATCTGCACTTGCAGGTGATAAAGTTGCAAAAGATGCTTTTGAGTTTACAGGAAAAGTCCTCGGTTTAAAACTCGCTGATGCTGTTGCAGTTACAAGTCCTGAAGCAATTATTTTGTTTGGTGGATTAGCACTTGCAGGTGATATGATAATCGCTCCGACAAAAAGATCTATGGAAGAAAATTTATTCCATGTGTTTCAGAATAAAGTAAAAATTCTTCCTTCAGGTTTACCTGAAGGAAACAGTGCTGTACTTGGAGCCGCAGCATTAATATGGAATGAGATGATAAAACTTGAAGAAATTTCAACTTGATGGTTATAAAGTTA
Source organism: Ignavibacteriaceae bacterium (assembly GCA_041739035.1). Classification (GTDB taxonomy): domain Bacteria; phylum Bacteroidota; class Ignavibacteria; order Ignavibacteriales; family Ignavibacteriaceae; genus XYD12-FULL-36-8. The sequence goes on from JBGSOQ010000062.1 coordinate 72,074, forward strand.
TGATCAGTCTACTTAACAAGGCATACTTCTTCGTTCTACTAATAAGCATTTTATTATTGTTTGGATGCAAGGAAAATGTTAGCAGTCCCGATGATAATATTCCAGATATTCCTGCTCGTGTTGAACAACTTCTCGCACAGATGTCGCTTGAAGAAAAAATCGGGCAGATGACACAGGCAGAACGCGGTGCCTTGCAAAACATTACCGATATAAAAACATATTTTCTTGGTTCGCTGCTTAGTGGCGGCGGCTCTGCGCCATCAACAAATTCTGCTCAAGCCTGGGCGGATATGTATGACTACTTTCAAAACTTTGCACTTCAGACAAGATTAAAAATTCCGCTTATATATGGTATTGATGCAGTGCATGGACACAACAACGTCTTTGGTGCAACTATCTTTCCACATAATATTGGATTAGGCTGTACAAGAAATCCGCAGCTTATTGAACAAGCTGCAAGAGTTACTGCTGAAGAAGTTTCTGGAACAGGAATAGATTGGACATTTGCACCCTGCATTGCAACTGTAAGAGATGAACGCTGGGGAAGAACTTACGAAGGATTTGGTGAGACACCTGAATTATCTATTTCAATGGCACAAGCTATGGTTCGCGGTTATCAGGGAACGAGTTTGTCGGATTACGGAAATATTCTTTCTTGTGCAAAACATTTTCTTGGTGATGGTGGAACACAAGGAGGCGATGATCAGGGTAATGTAGTTGCGGATGAACAAACTATTAGACAGTTGCATATGCAAGGATTTATTTCTGCTATCAACGCCGGAGTAAAATCCATAATGGTTTCTTACAGCAGTATTAATGGACAGAAAATGCACGGCAGCAGATACTGGATTACAGATGTTTTAAAAGATGAATTGGGGTTTAAAGGATTTGTTGTTTCTGATTGGCAAGGAATTGATCAACTACCCGGTGATTATAAGAGTGATATTCAAAATTCTATAAATGCGGGTGTTGATATGGTAATGGTCCCGAATAATTTTATAGAGTTTATTCAATTTCTAAAAGAACTGGTTAATGAAAATAGAATTTCAATTGAACGCATTGATGATGCAGTAAGAAGAATCCTAACTGTAAAATTTGAACTAGGACTTTTTGAAAAACCGTTCACTGATAGAAGTTTAACACCAACTGTTGGTTCTGCAGCGCACAGGACCGTTTCAAGACAATGTGTTAGAGAATCATTAGTGCTTCTTAAAAATCAGAATAATTTTTTACCACTCTCCAAAAATATAAATCATATACTTGTTGCAGGAAAAAATGGACTTGATATTGGTAATCAATGCGGAGGATGGACAATTAGCTGGCAAGGAAGTAGTGGAGATATAACTAGCGGAACCACAGTCTATCAGGGAATAAAAAACTCGGTTCCAGGTTCAACTACCGTTAGTTATTCATTTAATGGAAGCAGTACGCAAGGTGCTGATGTTGCCGTTGTAGTGGTTGGAGAAACACCTTATGCAGAAGGAAATGGCGATAGAACCGATCTTTCCTTATCCTCTGAAGATATTACTACAATTAATAATATCAAAAATGCCGGAATACCTTATGTGATTATTTTAATCTCCGGCAGACCGATGATTATTACAAATGAACTTGCTGATTGTAATGCTTTTGTTGCAGCATGGCTCCCCGGAACTGAAGGACAAGGAATTGCAGATGTACTTTTTGGTGATTATAATTTTACAGGTAAGTTATCACATAGTTGGCCAAGAAGCATGAATCAAATTCCTATAAACTACGGTGATACAAATTACGATCCACTTTTTCCTTATGGATTTGGATTATCATATTAAATTATAGTTGTAATACAAAGAAAATAAAATGAAAAAATATTTTATCTTTATACTTAGTCTAATTGTAATTGCACTAAGCGGTTTTGTAAACTCCCCCGTTCAGAATTCAGATGAAGATAGAATTTCTATAAGAGTTGATTCTGTTCTTGCTTTAATGACGCTTAATGAAAAGATCGGACAACTAAATCAACTATCCTACGGAATTGGCTGGGGGCCAACTGTTAAGGTCGCTGTTCCCGATGAATATAAGCAGCAAATACGTGAAGGAAAAATTGGTTCTTTCTTAAATGCAATCGGTGCAGAGTTTACTTATGAGTTGCAGAAAGTTGCAACACAGGAATCAAGATTAAAAATTCCATTAATATTTGGATTGGATGTTATTCACGGTTTCAAAACAACCTTCCCTATTCCATTAGGGGAAGCCGCAACATGGCAGCCTGAATTAATTGAAATGTCTGCACACTACCAGGCAATTGAAGCAGCATCAGCAGGAATTCATTGGACATTTTCTCCGATGGTTGATATAGCACGCGACCCACGCTGGGGTAGAATTATGGAAGGCAGCGGTGAAGATCCTTACTTAGGTTCGGTAATGGCTGCAGCAAGAGTAAGAGGATATCAAGGAAATCTTTCAGATCTAAACATTGTAGCTTGTGTAAAACACTATGCTGCTTATGGTGGTGCCGAAGGTGGAAGAGATTATAACACAGTGGATATTTCAGAAAGAACTTTCAGAGATATTTATTTGCCGCCATTCAATGCGGGTGTTGAAGCAGGCGCTCACACTTTGATGGCTTCTTTTAACGAGATTGGCGGAATACCCGCATCCGGAAGTAAATATTTGTTAACCGATATATTAAGAGATGAATGGAATTTTAAAGGATTTGTTGTTAGCGATTGGAATTCAGTTGGACAACTTGTTGCCCATGGTTTTGCCTCGGATCTTAAACACGCAGCTGAAATTTCGCTAAATGCAGGTCTTGATATGGATATGGAATCAAGATCATATATAACTCATCTTAAAGAACTTGTAGATGAGGGGAAAGTTAAAGAATCTGTAATCGATGAATCTGTAAGAAGAATTCTCAGAATAAAATTTATGCTTGGCTTATTCGACGATCCATTCCTTTACTGCAGTAAAGAGCGTGAGCAAAAAAACATAATGACAGACGAAATTAAAAACGCATCACTTGATGTTGCAAAGCGTTCTTTCGTCTTATTAAAAAACGAAGATAACATTCTACCGCTAAAAAAAGATTATGAAAAGATTGCTGTTATTGGTCCGCTAGCAAATTCAAAACTGGATCCCTTAGGTGAGTGGAATGCCCAAGGGATTGCAGAAGATGTTACATCAGTTTTGGAAGGATTAAAAAAATACATTGGTGATAAATCCGAAATACTTTACGCAGAAGGATGCGAAATTACAGATCCCTCAAAAGATGGGTTTGAAGAAGCTATCGATAAAGCAGAAAATTCAGATGTGATTATCCTATGTGTGGGCGAAAGCAGAAGTATGAGTGGTGAGGCTCATAATCGTTCGTCTCTTGATTTACCAGGAGTTCAGGAAGATCTTGCTAAGGAATTGTTTAAAACGGGTAAACCAATTATTGCAGTATTAATGAACGGAAGACCATTATCTGTTAACTGGCTGGATGAAAATGCTGATGCGATTTTAGAGACCTGGTTTGCAGGAACAATGACCGGTGATGCAGTTGCTCAGGTTTTATTTGGGGATTACAATCCATCTGGAAAACTACCCGTTACATTTCCAAGAACAGTTGGGCAGGTACCGGTTTACTATAATCATAAAAATACAGGAAGACCCGGAGATTATAAAGATCGCTTCACCTCAAAATATATTGATCTTCCGTTAACTCCGCTTTATTACTTTGGGTACGGATTAAGTTATACTTCTTTTGAGTATAGTGATGTAACTTTAAGTACAGATAAATTAACCGATAAAGATTCAATGGTCGTATCAGTAAAAGTTAAGAATACCGGCGATTATGATGGTGAAGAAGTTGTGCAATTATATATTCAGGATTTAGTTGGAAGCGTTACCCGCCCGGTTAAAGAATTAAAAGGATTTAAAAAAGTAATGCTCAAACAGGATGAAGAAAAAAAAGTAAGCTTCACAATAAAGGAAAAGGATTTAAGATTTACAGCTGCAGATATGAAGTTTAAATCAGAACCGGGATTGTTTAAAGTTTATGTGGGAACAAATTCAGTAGATGTTTCAGAAAACAAATTTGAGCTGGTTGAATAATAAAAAGACTGTCATTGAGAGGATTCCTCGACGAATCAATCTTTTAACGGTTTTAGATTGCTTCACTCGACTCCGCCGTGGCGGATCGTTCGCAGTGAATTAAACAAAAGGTAAAATATGAAAAGAAAATTAATATCGTTAATAATAATATTACAATTTGTTATCATCTCAATTTCATTTGCAAGCTGCAGCAAAGATGATTCTACAACAGCACCAACGGATCAGATTCCGGAAATTCCCGGATATACATTAGTCTGGAATGATGAGTTTGACGGTCAGTACATAAATCCGAATAAATGGTCGTGGGAAATAAACGGTGATGGCGGCGGAAATAATGAATTACAATACTATACCGGTTTGCCGACCAATTCATTTATTGAAAATGGAAAGCTTGTTATAAAAGCAATAAAAGAAGATTATCAGGGTAATGAATATACTTCAGCTAGATTGCGAACATTAAACAAAGGTGATTGGCTTTACGGACGAATTGAAGTATCAGCAAAAGTTCCAACCGGCAGAGGAACCTGGCCGGCTATCTGGATGCTTTCATCAGACTGGAGTTATGGAGGCTGGCCGGAAAGCGGTGAAATTGATATTATGGAACATGTAGGATATAATCCAAATGTAATTCACGGTTCTATTCATACAGAAGACTATAACCATATTCTTGGAACCCAAAAAAGTGCGACACTAAACATTCCAAATGCAACTACAACATTTCATACTTATGCAATTGAATGGTTTGCAGATCGTATTGATTTTTATATTGATCAGTACAAGTATTTTACTTTTAATAATGAAAATTCCGGCTGGCAAAAATGGCCGTTCAATAAAAGATTTCATCTGATACTTAATGTGGCAGTCGGTGGAAATTGGGGTGGTGTGCAGGGAATTGATGATAATGCATTCCCGGCTCAGATGGAAGTTGAATTTGTAAGAGTTTACAAGAAAATTTAATTATGAAATTCCAAAATGACACTTCAATCAAGGGATCGGTTTATTAACATAGGTGAACCATTGAAATTTTTATACGTATTTTTTTTATTACTCATTATGATAAATTCTTCTTTTTCACAAATACAAAACCAATCTTCTCACAACTTTCAAAAAGAAATTAAAATTACTTTATCAGCAAATTATCTTCTATATCTGCCGAAAGATTATCAGGGTAGTGACAATCCATTTCCGCTTGTTTTATTCCTTCATGGTATAGGAGAAAGAGGAACGGATGTAGAGAAAGTAAAAATGCACGGTCTCCCAAAATTAATTAATGAAGGAAAAGAATTCCCATTCATAGTTTTATCTCCTCAATGCCCTGATAATGAATTCTGGAATACAGATGTTCTTTCAGAACTGATTGATGAAATCGAATCTCAATATCGTGTAGATAAAAATAGAATTTATTTGACCGGATTAAGTATGGGTGGTAATGGAACCTGGTCTCTTGCACTTGCACAGCCAAATCGTTTTGCTGCAATTGCACCAGTTTGTGGTTGGAGTCATCCTGTTGAATTTTGCAAAATAGCACATATACCAATCTGGATATTTCATGGAGCTAAAGATAATGTTGTACCTTTAAATTTTTCTGAACAGATTATACAACAGTCCAAAGCTTGTGGTGGAGCTAATATTAAATTTACAGTTTATCCTGAAGCTAATCATGATGCATGGACAGAAACTTATAACAATGAAGAATTATACAAATGGTTTCTTGAGCAATCACTGGATACATCAAATAAATGAAAATTGTAGAGAGAATCAAATCTTTATTTAATCGAAGTTGGACTTATCAAACTGAAACTATAATCATCACAAAAAAACAATGTCCGCATTGTGCAAGCAGAGAGATGTTTGTTTTTAATGACACTCCAAAAATTAAAACCAAAATTGGTGATTCAAATGAAAAACACAAATAAACTACTATTAGGATTTCTAATATTATTTTTACTGATGCCATTTAGTTATTCTCAAGATGGATTTTTAACTGTTAAAGGCAAAGAAATTATCGCACCGGACGGAAAACCGATTTTATTAAGAGGAATTAATTTAGGCAATTGGCTTAATCCTGAAGGTTATATGTTCAAGTTTAAGAATGTTAATTCTTTCAGATTGATTGATAATGTTATCAAAGAATTAGTTGGCGCTGATGAAGCTAGAAAATTCTGGAAAACTTTTAGAGATAATTATATAACTAAAGAAGATATTAGTTTTATAAAATCAACCGGACTAAACCATATTCGTGTTCCTTTTAATTTTAAATTCTTTTTAGTTGAAGATCATCCTGAAATCTGGCTTGAAGAAGGATTTAAAAGATTAGACAATGTAATTAAATGGTGCAAAGAAGAAAATCTTTATGTAGTACTTGATTTACATGCCGCACCTGGCGGACAAACCGGTGATAATATCGATGATAGCTGGAGTTATCCATTTTTACTTGAAGATGAACAAGCACAGCAGACAACAATTGCACTCTGGAAAAAACTTGCCGAGCGATACAAGGATGAGGCAATTGTAATTGGTTACGATCTATTAAATGAACCTCTCCCCCATTATCTGGAAAACAAAGAAGAACTAAATCAACTGCTTGAACCACTTTATAAAAGAATTACAAGCGCTATTCGAGAAGTAGATTTAAATCATATAATTTTTATCGGCGGAGCACAATGGAATACAAATTTTAAAATGTTTGGTGAACCATTCGATGATAAATTGGTTTACACATTTCACAAATACTGGATGCCGCCCGTTCAGGAACAAATTCAGGAGTACGTTGATTTTTCCAACAAGCATAATGTTCCAATGTGGATGGGTGAAAGCGGTGAAAATGAAGATGCGTGGATTGATTCATTCAGAGTTGTATTAGAAACAAATAATATTGGATGGTGTTTCTGGCCATATAAAAAAATGGATTCAGATCGTGGAATGGTTAAGTTTCCAAAAACAGTAGAATGGGAAGAGATAATTAATTATGCTGAATTACCAAAGAAAAATTTTGAAGAAATAAGAAATGCAAAACCTACTAGAGTAATTGTAAAGAAGGCTTTAACAGATTTACTTGAGAATATAAAGTTCAAAAACTGTGAGATAAATAAGGGTTATCTGAAAGCTTTGGGATTTGAATAGATGTAAAAGTGTAAATGTTTAGATTACCTTTATGAAAATATTTTTATATATAGTTTCTACTGCCTTGATATTAAATAGTAGTTTATCGTTTGCACAAAATGAAGAATCAGTCGTAGCACAAATCGGAAATGAAATAATAACGGCAAAAGAGTTTAAACTGCGATATGAACTTTCACCATATATACCTTCAGATAAAAACATTGATCCTGATTCCATAAAATATGATTTTCTTTATTCTTTGATTGCTGAAAAATTGTGGTCTAAAGATGCTGAGTCTCTTGGAATTACAAATACAGATGAATTTAATTTTATTTTCAAACCGCTCGAAGAAATGTTTGTTAGAGATGCTCTTTTCAAAATCGAAGTTGAAGATAAAGTTTTACTATCTGCTGATGATGTAGCAAATGGAATTGTTAAATCACAGGCTAAGCTTAATACTCAAATCGTGACTTCACAAGATTCTTTAAATATTTATACTATTTACGACAGATTTAAATTGAGCAGTAATTACGATTCGTTAATCGCAATTAACTCAAGTCTTGTAAGTAACATTTTTGATATTACATTAGGATCACTAAAAGATGAAGAAATTGAGGATTCTCTTTATTCACTACCTGTAAATGGCTTTACCGATCCAATTAAAAGTGAGGTTGGCTGGGCAATTTTTATCATTAAAAATAAAATCTTCACTCCAATTGATCTCAGCAATCAGCAATCAATCGATAATATGAAAAAAGTGATTCGCAACAGACGAATCGAAAAGCGGTATGAAGAGTATCTAAAGGAAATTCTTGGCGGCATTACAATTAATATTAATCCTGAAGCGTTTAACCTTGTGTATTCTGAGAATTGGGAAATACTAAAAACTAAACGAATGCTTAATGATACTGCAAACTATTTTGAACTTGCAGAATTTGATTTTAATAAAATTAATTCATCACTCGGTTCGGATAAACTAAACCAACAATTCTTTCAATTATCAGGTTCAGAAATTAGTGTAGAAAAGTTCTTAAGCAATTTATCTTTTAATGGATTTCATGTAACTCAACTTGATTCAGCAATCGTTCTTCAAAAACTTAATCAGAGAGCAAAACGATTTGTAGAAGAACAAATGATAACCAAAGAAGCATATAATCGCGGGCTCCAATTTACTCCTCAGGTTCGTAATGATATAAAAATATGGCAGGAAAATTATTTAGCCCAATTATATTTTAATGATAATCTGGATTCTATAATCATAACAGATAAAGATGTTTACAATTATTATCTTGATGAATTAGTAAATACATCAAACATCAGATTAATAAATATCAGGTTAGTTTCTATTAAGGATCTTGATGAAGTATCAAATATTTTTGAATTACTTAAGCAAGGAACCGATTTTGGAGACTTAGTTAAGAGTTATGGAAGCACTGATTCATTAGTAAATAGTGAAGGTGAAACAGGATTAAAACCAATTTTATTACTTGGATATGTTGGTAGTGTTGCATCAGATTTAGAGTTGAATGAAGTCTATGGTCCAATAAAAAGAAATAACGCTTATACAATTTTGCAGGTAATTGAAAGACAAGAAAGTAATGATTCACTAAAACTTTCTTTTGAATCTGTTAAGAATCAGCTAAGAAATGATTTAAGATTCAAAGAATTAAATGACCGACTCATAAAAATTACTTTCAATCTTGCTCAACAAAATAATGTAAAAATTTTTAGTGATGTGATTGATAAAATTCAAACATCACAGATTCCTATGTTTGTGCATCGATTAATGGGTTTTGGTGGAAGGATTGCCGGTGTACCTTTAACAGCACCATTTTCAGGATGGATAAACGAAGAAGTTAAACAGAAATTATTGCCATGATTATTTTCGACTTATTTGAGAAGAATCATTTTTTTTGATACGCTAAAATTTCCAGAAACTAATCTGTAAATATAAACTCCACTCGGAATATTCTTCAAAATTGAATTGCTCCCAAACTCAATCTCATAACTTCCCGCAGGTTTGTACTCATTTACGAGTGTTGCAACTTCATTCCCTAAAACGTCAAAAACTTTTAATTGCGTCATTGTAGTGGACGCAAACTTTGCGTCCATTAAGGATGGAATTGTAAATTTAATTTTTGTGCTGGGATTAAAAGGGTTAGGGTAGTTTTGCTCAAGTTCAAATTTATCCGGCATTAAATTAAAACCTTGATCTTCAACCGACGTTAAGCCTTCACCATTAAAGTAACCCGAAACAAATACAAGTGGAGCATTCCAGTTAATTGCTATTTCGTTGGAAGCATAACTCCCAACATCATCTATATAACAAAGTGCGGGAGGCGTTGAACTGTTAAAATGAGATTGCAAAACCGGATCATCTAAATATTGATCCGGACCACCGGCTAATAACCCGGGCACAGGATTTACAACTCCATCTGCTGCAGATGGACGATGATGTGGATGCATTACTGAATTTGTGCCAACACCTGTAATAAAAGAAATGTTGTGTGCATTAGTTCCCAGTATATAATATAATTGCATCGAAGCTATCTGGAAATAAGAATTATTATTTGTTTGTTCGTATGCATAAATAAGCAGTAGTGCTTTGTTGAGAACATCTGAATTGCAACCCCAATAATATTCACCAGGGTTTATTGTTACACCAAAACCGTTTGAACTTGCTCTGCCCAAAAGAGTGTTAGCATAACTTATCAAACTGTTTTTAATTTGTGTCTTTATATTTTCTGATGAACTTAATTGAGAAGAGTTAAGATATGTCAACAAGGCTAGATTTTTAACTTTATTCCAGGACATTGCACCGGAAATAATTCCACCTAAATTATAATTTGAAATAACATAATTATGATATTCAGCTAGTCCAGTCGTTTCGTATAATTCGGTTGCAGCCCATAATCTTTCATCAGAATCATTTGTGTCGCCGTATTCGCCGGTTACTGTTCCGGTTGGATTTTTAAATCCACCAACAGGAACTAGAGAGGGATTAGCAATTAAAAAACTCCATGCAAGTGTGGCAGCATTTAAACACTTGTTAGAAAAAGTTGTGTCAATAGAATTATAAAGCCGTGCGGCTCTTGCCATCATCGCAGCAAAATTGCCTGTTGCTGTACTCGAAAGCACATAAATATATCTTATACCAGAATCATTTTGCGGCATGATGAAAGGCTCAAATTGTTCTTTCGTGATTTTGAAATATACTCCACCATTATCATTTTGCATTTTCAATAGCCATTCAAGTTCGTATCTAACTTCATCTAATATATCAGGGATACCATTTCCGCTTTCAGGTATGTTTAAATTATCTTGATTAAATTTTTCCGGAAAGCTCTCATAAGCTAAAAGTAGAGTCCCAACTGTTATACCTGAGTTTACAACATACTTTCCATAATCTCCTGCATCATGCCAGCCTCCTGTTGTATATCTAAATCCCGATTGACCTGTTGAAGTATGATAAAAACCATCACCCGTATGACAAGCTGCATGATAATAAACACCTGCATAAGGCTGTAATAGAGGGGTTCCGCAACGCTGAAAATAATATCCCTTTATTGATTTTTTGTACACATCATCGTAAACAGTTGTAGAAATTGGGAATTTATGAGACGAATCACCATTACTTAAACGGATAAAGTAATTGCCAATATTTTCAAAAGCTGAAAAATCTCCTGAGTAAAGTGTTAAACCGGTGGCAGGATCGTTAGCAGTTGAAAAGTAAAGTTCATCCCGGTGTTCTATAATTCCAGTTAAGGTTTCTATTATATAGAAACTATCTGCAAAAACTGATGTATAACATATTTTTGGTAATGCGGGTAAATAACCAGCTTGGTTTATAAATACTTGTGCTGAGGACGGCTGCAATTGGAGTATAAAATAAAAGCCAAGCATACCGAAGAGTAAAATATTTTTTTTCATTGTGTTTGACGATGAAAATTGATGAATTATGTTACTGAAATTTAATTTAATTTTTTCTGATTCCTCAATTAAACTTCAAAATAAATTACATTTAAAAAAGCAGAGGGCTCAGTTTCCTGAGCCCTCATAGATCTAACTAACTACTAACCAACTAATTACATAATTACTATTTCATAAGAACCATCTTACGAACCTGAACAAAATTATCAGCTTCAAGTTTGTAGAAGTAAACTCCGGAAGCATAATTACTAGCATTCCAGGTTACATTATATGTGCCTGCACTTTTAACATCATCAGCAATAACTTCCAACTGATTACCGAGTGCATCATAAATTACAACTTTTACTTTAGCTTGTTCTGGTAAATTAAAGCTAATTGTCGTTGATGGGTTGAACGGATTAGGATAGTTCTGATTTAATGAATAAGATGTTGGAGTGTTATTATCTTCAAATTCAACATCAACGGTACCACCCATTTCTGTTATAGCGGCTTTTAATAATGCTACAGTGAACGCAGGATTGTGTACTCCAAAACTTCTGTCTTCTTCGATCCATAAATAAACATATCCTGCTCTCATGATTGCTGGTGTTAGAGCGATGGAATCTGCATTATTATTAGTTATTGAAACTAATCCATTTGCATCATGTGGTAATAATGAACCTAAATTTTCCATCAATCCATGAACTTCTAATTGCAATCCTTGAGCAACACCATTACCATCTAAATCTGCATTACCATTAACATAGTATTTCTTATCTTTAAATGATGAACCAACGTTTCCATGACAAGGTTCGCATGCTTCAACGTGATCATTTCCTTCGGTATCATTCATATTAAAGGTATGTCCACCAACTTTTAGCGGATTACCATCAGCATCAGTTTTTTCTCCAACCATATGGCAATCTACGCAAGCATTACCACCTGCTACACCGTGTGGTGAAGTTGGGAATTCAATACCGTAAGCCGGTGCATTTTTTCCAAGAAGCATATCAGCTTGAGGACCATGATGTGCTCCATAATGTGCACTTTGATTATTGGTATTTGAAGCATAGGTTTCTGCATTTCTTCTGCTTCTATGACAAGTCATACAGGTTGTACCTGTACCGTAAAGGTCTTCAGTGATAAGAGTACCATCACCAAGTGATGATTCGACAGATCTTAATTGATGTGTGTTTGTAGCATCATGAGGATCATGACAAGCTGCACAAGAAATATTTATAGCTGGAGGTCTAATCGATGTAGCAGCGGGTAATCCATTTCCATCAACCGGTCTTCCCTCTTTTATCCACTGAATAAAACCTGAACCACTGTGACATGGTGAACAGCCATTTCTATCTGTAGATACAACAAAAGCGCCCACTGCGTGACCGCCGTGAAATCCTCTGCCATCAAATTCTGTAGCATCAAGTCCAGAATTATTCCATTGATCACCAATTACATGGTGAGTTCCTGAAGCATCATGACAATAATTACAAACTTCAGCACTAACTGATTTATCTATCTTTGATTGATCTATTGCACTTAAGTGATTGCTTCCTGGTCCATGACAAGCTTCACATTGAATATTTGCTCTTGCCATTGCATCTGGATAAAGTACTAAAAGTGAATCATACATTCCGGGTTGAAAAACGGTTGGAAATACAAATGGGAAATCATCAAATCCGTCATTTGCAGCATTAACGTCATATCCAGTTGAGTGACAAGGCATACAACTTTGTCTGAAGTAACTGCTTAATTCACCATCAAATGCTCTTTTAGTATCCGAGGCATGCCCGGTATTTATCCAAGTGTTATAAACATCGGGAAGATTATTAATTGTGTTTTGGTGACAAGTTTTACAAGAAACCGAGCCGCCTTCAACTCCCCAATAAACCGCAGCATTAATTGTTATTAATGCAACATCACCGGCATTTCCAAATTCAATTACGTAAGTACCAACTACATCCGGTATAAAGGTTACGAGTTGATTTGATGTATCTAAATCCTTAGTTAACCCAAATGTAGCATTTGAACCAGTAGGTTTTGTCGAAAAATTCCAGGTTGCACCAGAAAGAGCAACTGATGAAGTTCCCTTTAAATAAACTTTTGTCTCTTTGCCAACGTTTAATAAACTACTGTAAGCCCTATCAAAATATTGTTCCACAGTATCCTTAGAAACATCTCTTGGAGACACGCCAAAGGGTTTTATACTAACCGTCTGAGCAAAGGTAAAAATTGTTCCCAGAATAAAGCAGAGCAAGAACACAAGTAATGATTTTTTCATAAACTATCCTCAATGATTTATTTATTTGCTTGATTTTGAAATCAAACTACGTTCCAAAATTTTGTAACAAGCAATTGTTTCAATTTAGATAATATTACAAATTTTGCAATAATTCTTATTCTCAATCATAGTATTAAACATAATTAACTTCCCACATTTAGGAATAACCGATGGTTTTTAGTCATAAATGAGGGATGTTTTGTATTGCGCAAATAATAGCAAGGGAAAGTTTTCGCATTTATCAAAGGAAATTGGGAATTGGATTCTGTATGAGCTTAGTACTCCAAAGTAAATTTAAGAAGTGCGTAGGATAATTTTTCGGTCGTATTCATTGTGATGTTTTGCTGATGACTATAGTTGTAGGAAATATCAAAAATAAAATCTCTTATCGGCTCTACTCTTAATCCCAGACTAAAAAAATTATTATTAATTCTATCACCGTCCAAAAAGTATGCACGATCTGTTTCAAGAACATAACCATGACTAAGGGCAATATCACCGCCAACATTTTTTGTCAGAGTTCCATCTTCTGCATAAACATTTTCACCTGATCTTTGATAGCGATATTCGAATGCAAATCGCAGCCATTCGTTAAAATTATAATTTGATCTAAACATCAACTCATCAGCGTTTGGTCCTATCCGGTGACCGAGATTTGCACCAAATGCAGTATAATTATTTTGAATATTAAAATGTGTGTAAACGTAAGGACGAATTTTTGTGTATTCAAAAATCAATGAAAGATCATTTAGACTTAGTGGATTATACCAAAATGCCCCAAGCTGGTAAGCTGTTTTGTTTGTGTATTTTTCCAGATCTCCAAGATTGCTTAGGATATTTTCATCAAGCAGAAACGTTGCCTGCAGTTCTAAATTTTTTACAAATTTAGTTTGAAGATCAAAATATATATTCCCATTATCTCTATCCTGAATCGCCATCTCTATAAACTTATAAAAATTTACCGGCGCTAAATATCCAAGTTCAATTCCACGCCCGGAATAAATCATAGTCTCCCCGATTCCAACATCAAATAAATTATCAAACTTTAGCTTAAGATGATTATGTGCATAGTACTTTGTGTAGCGCTCCTCAGGTGTGTAACTAAAATATCCTGTTGTTGATGCATGCAGAGAGGTGAAGCTTATTATACCATAATCAAAATTAAATTTAAGAAAATCCATTGTTGGATTATCACCTGAGAGAATTAATTTGCTTCCATAGCCGTAACCTAAGGTAATATCTTCCCTGCCAAGTTGAATACTTATATCCATATCTTCATAAGGTTCTGTATAATATTTTAAATAGCCATAAGTAAAATCATAGTTACCAATGTTTTCAGTATTCTCAAGCCACTTGAAGCTAGTAAGCAATCGCGGCTCAATAATTTCTGCTAAAGTTTCATCACCGCTAACCCCGCCTTTTATAACAGTTAAATTGTATCCAAGATGATTAAATACTGTTCCCCTGATTCTAAATCCAATATCGTAAAGATTTGCATTGTCCGCATTTTCCTGTGAGAAATCCTGTCCATGATAAAAGTGCCCAAGCCATTCAAAGTAGATATTATTTTCCAGTTCCTGATATGCATATAAATATTTTACTTTATCTGTAACCATTTGATCAAGATCTGTAAAAAATCCATGTTGCGGATTAAAGAGTTGTGTAGCCGTATCGGGATCGATAGAATCAGAAAATTCGAATCTATACTTATTTAACAGTTTTTTTTCTGTTGAACTTAGTTCTGTTAGCTTAGCATTTATTTTTTCAAGCAGGTCTTTAACTTCAAATCTGGATAAAACAGGATCGTCTTCCCTGATAAAAGAAATAATTCCTTTCACTTTCATTTCCTTAAGAAATGTGTAAACTCCGTGTTGTATTTGAACATTTTCAACCTGTGAAAATGTAAAGCCAGAACAGATAGTAAAAAATGAAAGTAGAATAATCAGAAATAATCTCATCAATGAATCCTGTTTTTGATGAACAAATATATACTTTATAAATAAAAGAAATCACTTTTTGTAACGCTGGATAGACGCACTTCGGTTTTTAGATTAAATCGTTTATGCCTAATTTTACAATAAAACGATAGGAAAATGAGAACAATATATTTAAAAGTTAACCGAAACGGATTGATAAGAAAGGTTGGTATTGATATGGCTTTTCTATCATCTCATAATAAAATCAGGCTTCCAAAATATTACTTTGAAGAAGGACTTTATCTTTCTTACAGGAAGAATTTAAAGGAATCCTCAATTGAAGAATATTACCTTACAAAAGACAAAGTAGAAAAAGAAGATAATGATTTTTATTACTTTGATTTTCCTTTCAAAGTTGGACAGGTATTTGACATTTCAATTTGACTATTTAAACACATTAAACAAATATCAATTATAGAGGGACCTAATAATGAAAAAATTACTTCTTGTTTTGTTAATAGCTATATCATTCAATTCTTATGCGCAGGATATACCTGATTCAGTTCTGGTCGATGGCTGGAATCTGGTCGGGGTAGTCGGATTAAATCTAAGTCAAACTGCATTAGTCAACTGGTCGCAAGGCGGTTCAAATTCATTAGCCTATGCAGCATATGCAAATCTTGGTGCAGTATTAAAAGAACATCCATGGAAGTGGAAAAACAGATTAAGTGTAATCTATGGAAGAACTAAACTTGAGGATGTTGGATACAGAACAACAGAGAATGATATCTATTTTGAAACTGTGTTATCAAGAAACATTGGCTGGGTGGTTGATCCTTTTGTATCTGTTACTGTTAGAACTGCAGTAACCAAGGGATACGATTATTCTGTAGCCGATACCAACATTCAAATTGTTGACTTTTTTGATCCTGGTTATGTTTCAGAAGCAATAGGATTTACTTACGATCAAAATAAAATAATTACAACAAGACTCGGTTTAGCATTTCAACAAACTTTTACAAATCGCTTTACAAATTATACTGATGATCCGGAAACACCAGAAATTGAAACGTTTAAGTTCGATACAGGTATTGAATCTGTTACTGAAGTGAAGTATGACTTTCTGGAAAACATGACTTATTACAGTTTCTTAAGATTGTTTTCGAGATTCACTTCATTAGATGTCTGGGACGTTAGATGGGATAACATTGTAACAGCAAAAGTTAACGACTATATAAATGTAAATTTTAACGTCACATTAATTCATGAAATAAGTCAAACTACAAAAACTCAATTACGAGAATCATTGCAGATCGGATTTAGTTATTCTTTATTTTAAGATCAAAAAAAACAAAAAGAATTAAATGAACTGGCAAGAATTAGTACCTGAGTTAAAAAAGTATTTAACAGAATTTGGTGTTCACATCATTTCTGCGTTGATAATCCTGGTCATAGGTTTTTGGGTTTCAAAATCTCTGACGAAAATATTAAAGAAGGTACTTACCAGAAGAAATGTTGATATAACACTTATTGGTTTCTTAACCAGTGCTTTAAAATTTGCTCTATATTTGTTTGTCATTATTGCCGCTGTAGGACAGTTAGGTATAGAAACGACATCGTTTATCGCCGCTTTAGGTGCAGCCGGACTGGCTATCGGTTTAGCTTTACAGGGTTCACTCGCTAATGTTGCTGCAGGTGTTATGTTAATTATCTTTAGACAGGTAAAGGTTGGACAATTTGTAGAAAGCGGCGGTGTTAGCGGTACAGTTGAAAAGGTTGGAATATTTAACACTACGTTGCTAACCATAGATAACAAAGTGATTTTTATTCCTAACTCAAAACTGATCAATGATAACATAATTAATTATTCAGAGAAAGAAACCAGAAGAATCGATTTGGTTTTTGGCATTAGCTATAAAGATGATATTGATAAAGCAAAAAATATTATAAAAAACATAATTGATTCTGATCCGCTAATTCTAAAAGAGCCTGCGTCAGTGATTGTTGTTGGTGAACTTGCTGATAACAGTGTAAACATTTTTGCAAGACCCTGGGTCAATACGCAAGACTTCTTTGAAGTTAAATTCAGATTAATTGAATTGGTAAAGAAAAAATTTGATGAGGAAAAAATATCTATTCCATTTCCACAGAGAGATGTTCATATTCATCAGAGTTAATTTTTATTCGATATTTTTAATCGCTTGTCATTCTCACGTATGTGGGAATCTATTTTTAGACTGATAACAGGATTTAATATGAGCTTAACAGATAAATTTATTTCCGATCTAACTGAAGGATATACTTTTAAAGGTGATTCTTTAATTCTCGGCACTGCAATTTATAATAATGAACCGCAGCAAAATCTTCATATCAAAATTCCACTTAGCACTATAAACAGACACGGTTTAATTGCAGGAGCTACAGGTACGGGCAAAACAAAAACAGTTCAAATATTTGCAGAAGCATTATCCGAAAAAAGTATTCCTGTTTTGTTGATGGATATTAAAGGAGATTTAAGCGGCATTGCTGAAGAAGGAACTTTAAATCCTAAAATAGAAGAAAGACATTCTAAGATTGGTATCAAATATCAACCAAAAAGTTTTCCTGTAGAGTTTCTTACTTTATCTGAAGAAAAAGGAACTCGACTGCGTGCAACCGTTTCAGAGTTTGGTCCGGTGTTAGTTTCAAAAATTCTGGAATTGAATGACACACAATCGGGCTTGCTGGCAATCCTCTTTAAATATTGTGATGATAACAATCTTGCACTTCTCGATTTAAAGGACTTGAAAAAAGTATTGCAATTTGCCACCACTGAAGGAAAGCAAGAGATTGCAAAAGATTATGGTTCAATTTCTCCGACATCAATCGGAACAATTTTAAGAAAAGTAGTTGAACTTGAACAGCAAGGTGCTGAAACATTTTTTGGTGAGAAATCATTTGAAGTTGAGGATCTTTTAAGGGTTGATGAAAATGGGAATGGAGTAATATCAATTTTAAGACTAATCGATATTCAGGATAGACCAAAATTATTTTCTACATTTATGCTTTCGATGCTGGCAGAAATTTACTCAAGCTTTCCTGAGCTTGGTGATAAAGCTGAACCAAAATTAGTTATCGTAATAGATGAAGCTCATCTTATATTTAAAGAAGCAAGCAAAGCATTGTTGGATCAGATAGAAACAATAATAAAACTTATAAGATCAAAAGGTGTGGGTATTTATTTCTGCACACAAAATCCAACTGATGTTCCTCAAGCTGTTTTAAGTCAGCTTGGATTAAAAATACAACATGCACTGCGAGCATTTACTGCACAAGATAGAAAAATGATTAAACTAACTTCAGAAAATTATCCTATCTCTGAATATTATAAGACTGATGAATTACTTACATCTCTCGGAATCGGCGAAGCTGCAATTAGTGCATTAAATGAAAAAGGAGTTCCTACTCCCCTTGCAGCAACATTGCTGTGTGCACCAAGATCACGAATGGATATTTTAACAAATGATGAATTGACTTCTAAAATCAATGCTTCTAAAATTCTTGCTAAATATAATCAAGCTATCGATCGTGAAAGCGCTTATGAAATTCTTAATAAGAAATTAGATGCGGCTCGTGAATTTGATTTACAAATTCCTGATGAACAAAACAGAACTTATGATCGGCAGCCACGAACTAACACAAAAACAAGTACAAGAAAAGAAAAAAGCACTGTTGATAAAGTTGTGAATAGCCCGCTTTCAAAACAGATAGGTAGAACTTTGGTTAGAGAAATTACACGTGGAATTTTTGGTGTGCTTGGCATAGGTGGAAGAAAAAGATAATTATGAAAAAAGTTTACTTAACAGTATTTTATTTATTTTTATCAGCAGTTCAATACTCTCAAACAATTTCCGTTTCAGGAAATATTAGAAATGTTACAACTAACTCCCCGATCGAAGGCGCAAAAGTACAAATCAAAAACATATCCAATGGAATGATTGATTCTGTATTCTCCGATTTAATAGGAAATTGGCAGTATGATATAGCAACATCTGTTGAAGATGATATTAATTATCTACCAACTAGCTTAGAAGTGATGCAAAATTTTCCTAACCCGTTTAATCCATCTACTAAAATTGGATTTTTAATTCCCATCGATGAAAATGTTTCTATTTCTGTTCACAATATTCTTGGTGAGCTGGTCGATGTTAAAAGTTCATTTCTTACTAAAGGTAATTATGTTGTTGATTGGTGCAGTAAAGGAAGTGCAGGAGTATATTTTTACACCATTACCTATGGAAATCAATCCATAACAAAAAAAATGATTCAGCTTGATGGCGGTAATGGCATTGGTCTTGGAGAAATTAGATCAGGGATATCAAGTACAGCTAGTAAGAATAATACAATACCATTATATAATATTGAAATTGTTATTAATAAATTTTCATATGCGGCTGATACTACTTTAGCAGATATTGCCGGCGGAGAAAACTTTTCAACTTTTCTTCAAACTGTTCACTCAAAATACACTTTGATTGATTTACACAACGATGTTCTTGAAGTTATGGTAGGTGATCCAAGTTACCATCTTACAGATTTTCATACTTACAATCACACCGATATCCCGAGATTGCAGCAAGGCGGAGTTGATATTCAGTTCTTTTCAATTTGGGTAAGTCCTACTTCTTATACTAATTATTTTGATCAAGCACTTGTAATGCGTGATTTATTTTATTCAGAGCTTGCCGCAAACACTTTAACGATTGAGCAAGCAACAACAATAGATCAGTCTCTGCAAATAAACGAGCAAAATAAAATTGCAGCAGTTATTGGCGTTGAAGGTGGACATCATATTGAGGAAAGTATTGATAAACTTGTGCAGTTGTATAATGCTGGAATGAGATATTTAACAATCACCTGGAATAACAGTGTAAGCTGGGCAATCTCCGCAGCCGATAGCCGATCTACAACTCAAGGATTGAATATTTTTGGGCGACAGATTATTAGAACATTGGATTCTCTTGGCGTGATCATTGATGTTTCGCATACTGGGATAAAAACAATTCAGGATATTTTACAGGTAACTAATAATCCAATAGTAGCTACTCACTCAGGTGCAAGAGCAATAAGAAATCACACAAGAAATTTATATGATGATCAAATCCAGGCAATCGCGAATACTGGGGGCGTAATTGGAATCGTATTTTATCCACCATTTCTGGTAAATCCTACTCCCGCTTATATTAGTGATGTAGTCGCACATATCGATCATATAGTAAACTTAGTTGGGACAGATTTTGTTGCTATAGGTTCAGATTTTGACGGAATTGGAACGAATGTAGTAGTAGGGTTAGAAGATGTTTCTAAATACCCTGATTTAACTTTAGCATTACTTGAGCATGGATATACCGAATTAGAAGTTGCAAAGTTTTTAGGTGGAAATTTTAAGAGAGTTTTTGAACAAGTTTGTGGTAACTAAAATTATTTAACCAGCATCATCTTTTTATTTTCTCTAAAAATATTCTTTCCCTTTGCTGATTGAACATTTAGTGAATAAATATAAACACCTGATGGTAATTCATCAGCAAAAAATAATTCGTGGTAAATTCCCTCACTTCGTTCTTCTTCAACTAAAGTAGCAATTTCACTTCCTAGTAAATCATAAATTTTTAGTTGCACATAACTTCTTTGCGGTATTTCAAACCTTATAGATGTGGAAGGGTTGAACGGATTAGGATAATTTTGTGAAAGACTAAAATTATTTACCTCAACTTCATTCTCAGCAATACCGGTTAGTGGATCAGCATTCACAACCTGCCCAGCATAAACAGTAACAACTCTTGTGTAACCCATTGATGGTGCTGAAACAGTGTAAGTTCCGGGCTTAACATCACCAATGGCATAATTTTCATTATAAAAATCATCTGAGCCAATTTTGGTATCTGCAAATAAATAGGTTAGGGAGTAACCATAAGTTGTGTAAGGTGGTCTTGGTTTTGGATCGGGAGTAATGTTAACTCTCGTTTCATCGGGTGCATTAGGCACTCTGCCATAAATTGCACCCATTCCCGTTATGCTGCACCAGAGTTCAGCATTTCTTTTATTACGTAAACCGCTGCTTTGTGATCCCTTTCGGATTTCAAAATGTAAATGGGCACCTGTTGAGTAGCCAGTATTTCCTGAAAGCGCAATTGGCTGGCCTTTAATTACTGCTTGATTAACTGCAACAAAGGGTCGAGTTAAATGTCCATAAAGAAAATAGTAGAATGAGTTGGTCCAATAACTTTTAATGAAGATATAATTACCGGCACCGTTTGGTTCATATCCTCCAAAAGCACCTGTATCGGTTGGGTTATATCCAACAAAAGAAACGATGCCATCTGTAGCTGAGTAAACTGTATCCCATCGAACAAGAATATCTATTCCGTTATGTGCATTACCAGGATTAGAAATACTAGGTTCACCATAAAGATAACTACCATTGGTTTGGATATTATTGGGCACAGGTCTGTCGATTCGAAAATTCTGAGCGTGATTAAAGAGAAACGGTGAGAGAAACAAAATTGTAAATAATATTCTCATTCAACTCCTGTTTAATGGGTATAAGGGAAAAGATGTAAGGTATAAGGTTTATGGTATAAGAAAATTATTTAAAGCTTACGTAACTCTATTTATTTTTCCTTATACCAAATACCTTACCGGGATTCCCTATTCTAAAAATTAATGCCAACAGAAAAATAATGTATCTCAGTCAATCGACCGAAATCCTGATAAGCATAGTCGAGTTTTACTTTTATTAGATCTACAATTCTGTAATACAAACCAAAACCGAGTGTCAATCCTTTTTCAGAATCTTTCTCGAACAATGAATTGTAACCAGCTCTAACATGAATTATTTCATTCCAGGCATATTCTAATCCTGTGTTAAGATATTCCGTATGATCATTTGGATGAATTGCATCTAGTCCTAAAGTTAAACGAGAAGTTCCTTCTTTAATTACGTCGGCAGATATTCCAAATCTAAATAAAAGCGGAAGATCAAATTTGTCTAATTCAATATTAGAGTTAATCAAATTACTGCCGCCTGCTCCTGAAGGAAATACTACAGTAGCATCTCTACCGGAAAGCTGCATCTTTGTGCCGAAGTTTGAAATACTTGCAGCAAGTCTTAATTCGTTTAATACCGGAATTTTATACAGCGTTCCGATATCAATCGCAAGTCCTGTAGCATTCATATTCCACAGATTTTCACTTATATACTTTAAATTAAACCCAATCGTAAAATTTTCTGTAAGAAATCTGGAATAGTTTAATCCAAGTACTAAAGTATTGTAGTCAAAAAATTCACCGGTGCCTTCCGGATTTTCAATTGTTCTAACTGCCATTTCATCCATAGAAAGAACTGAAACAAATGCACCAACGGTTCCTAAACCGGATAAGTTAGTTGCATAGGCGGCAAAGTCATGTCTAACATCAGCGTACAAAGCTGTATGATTAAAAAATGCTTCGTTAGAGACAATATTAGCCGTTCCACTTGGATTCCAGTATATAGCAGTGATGTCGTCTGAAATAGCAGTAAATGCACCACCCATTCCTATAGCTCTTGGACCAACATTAAATTTTAGAACCTGAGTTGCTGTTGTTCCTGTTTTTGTAGTCTGAGCAAACAAAACTGTGGAGCAAATACAAGCAGCTAAAATCATTAATAAATATTTATTCATAAAAATTCTCCTGATCAAACTCTATATTATTCATATTTCCTAAAGTCACCCATAGGGGGATTTAGGGGGCTCTTTTTTTATTTAATTAGTGCAAACTTTATTATTTTTTCTCCAATACCCGGTGCATCAATATGCGCAAGGTAAACTCCGTACGCTACACTAAAACCGTCTTGGTTTAATAGATTCCAGAACTCTCTTCCGTTATCCACCCCTGATTCATGCTCAATTGAAGTAACCAGTTCACCGCTAAGAGTATATATTCTGATTGTACACTGCATTGGTAGATTTTCAAAATATATTCTTCTTTCGCCGCGATTTTGTCCTGATAATTTATTTGCCGGTTCAATTTCATTTGCACCAACGTAGGGATTTGGAACTACATAAATATTATCCAGATTAGAAGATGCAAGTTGATTATCAACAAATCCTGCTTTTGTCTGAAGTGTGAAAACATCTGCTTTGCTAAATGGACGAGTTGTGTACATCAAATAAGCATCACCAGGATTTGGCTGAACAGAATCAGTCTCTGTTACACGCGCTGCAGTAAAACCCCATGATAATGTATCTGTACCAACTCCGGCAGCGCCAGGTAAAAAGAAAATAATCTCATCTCCACGAGTCCATGCAGAATCATTAACAGCTTTTTCTTCAAGAAGCGTAACAATCGGTATAGGAATTCCTGTGGAAACTTCTTCAACTTTATATTTAACAGGGATATCTATAAGAACTGGAGGAACTCGCTTCTTTGCAGTAGAAATATTTTGATCAGAGAAAGTAATTATATAATCACCTGCATATAATTTTTTACGGTTTCCTATCGAAGATATCTGCACGGCAACTGGAATATTCAAATCAGGATCAGACCATTTAGATAATATGCTATTAAAAGTTAAAGAGGAATAATCATTTACTGTTAACAAAACTCCATCAAAAATAGGATTGGAATCTTCACCTTTAAGCGCTGTGCTCTGATATACTGAGTAGCTCTTAAAAGTAATAAAGTATTCTGTAGCTTCGAGCATAGAACTGTTATCAGTTTTTTTAATCGCTCCTTTTTCAAAATTTAATTCATAATCAATGTTCAATTGATAAACTGCTCCTGCAGCATCTTTAACCTGCAAATTGGCATCATTAATAATGTTTCCCTTTGAAAGGCTGGTAAATTTGTTGCCATATAAATAGAACGATTCAGTAGAAGATTTTTCTCCGAGCACAGAGTAATTCTTTGCCAGAACATTTCCTTCTGCCGTATATAAAGTATCCTTAAATGTTAGAGTATAGTTTTCATCCTTAACTTCAAGATCATTCAGTATATTAAACTCTACAAAGCCATTTCCATAACCGTTAACCTGAGAAACATCGGTAAGCTCTTGAATGGTTGGCTTATCATATCCGGAAGCTCTTGGACCCGGAATTGCCTGAACAGTATTATCAGCAAAAGTAAGAAGACTTGTTATAGGGTCTGAAGAAATTTTCTTACTTGTTTCGGATGGTGGAATTCCAAGAGAATCACCATGATCATATGCAACAACAGCATAATAATAAGTTTGTCCGTTTCTAACTTCATTCGAATCAACGAATGAATGACGAAGACCGGAATTAACACCCAAATAATAACTTATTCCCCTTCCCTGAAAAGGAACGGGATGAAATCCACGCCAGTCATTATTTAAATCCCACTTTGCTTCAAATCCATCAACACCTTTTAATGGTTCATACAAAAATTTTGAACCACGCCCATCTGTTATGTTTTGTATGTCTGCAAAATCAGGACGAGTGCTTCTATAAATAACATAGCCTTCAAAATCTTTTCCTGTAATAGGATCTAAACTTTCTTCAGAACTTGTATCCCAATACAAGGTAACTTTTTTATCATCGGGTACAGCAGTTACTTTTGGAAGACTAGGTGGTTTAAAGAACTGATAATTTTTATTATAAATATCCTGCACTGTTTCTGCAGTCAATAATAAATCATCAAGATCTTCGCCGAACAGAAATGCCATTGAGATTCGCTTAGTTTCACCTGGTGCTAATGAGATATGACCAGAACCATAAATAAATACTATATCTTCATCATTTGTTATTTCACTAAAACTACCCGGTTGAATTGCATTCCAAACATCTTCATCATATGCAATTCTCAAATCAGTAGCCCATTGAGAACTTTTAAAACTTGTAAGACCGATTTGATCTGCCTCATCTAAATCAGTGTATTCAAAATTAGGTTCACCGGGTTGCAGCGGATCGGGTCTTCCATCAGCTAATCTTAGTCCTGCTGTAGGAACTCCATCTCCCTCACCAAAATCTCCTGTACCCGGAATTCCATCAACACCTACATCATTTGTTTCAGGATTCCAATCACCATCATTATCAATACCATCATCCTGTCTTTCATCAATCATTCCATCACCGTCATTGTCAATTCCATCAAAACCATTGCCGGGACTTTCAAGAAACTTGCATCCTAAATAACCAAGTTCTCTTCCCTGGTCTCCAATTCCATCTGGATCAAAAAAGTAAACCATATTTCTTGCATAAAGCGGTATTGTAGAATCATATGGAGCAATAAAAAGTCCGTTATCATCATCATTATCTTCACCGCCAATATCAGGATCCCCATAAATACCAAAGACAACACTATCAAGAGGTGTGTCACTTACATTTGTAACAGACCAAACAAAAAATATTGCATTTGCAGCAAGTGAATTACTCCACTGAAACGCACGCGCATCAATCTGAACACCTAACCCTTGCCGGCTGGGATCACCAGAAAACGGAAAGTAATTAAATTCTTTGTTATCTCTATCATCCATTGCAAAGAAAGCTTCCAGATCCGCATTATTTTCTCCCTGAACTAAATATCCGGGCCAAACATATTCGCCTAATGTTTCATTATACCAATCTCTAGGCCAGCTATCCGGCTTGCCATCACGGTCAGAATCAAACGATGGATTAGAGGCAATGTATGGCTGATTAGGATCCGCATAACCAGGTAAGGGCTGCCATTGCCACTTCAATCCGGTTGCAGGATCAATTTCTCTTAATCCTGGTCTGTCCCAATCATTCATACCATCGGTAATGATGTGAATTCTATTACCAGATGTATCTACAACCGATGCACCCACTATCGGACAGAATTGAAAAATATAAGGAGCATCGCGCCAGATAAGATTTGTAATTTCTCTTATGCCGCCAAAACCTGGTCCAATACCGCCATAGTTTTCAATTTCAACAGCAATATTATTTCCATTCATAAAAAACGATTTACGATCTTCATTGGCAGTATTCTTTTTTAAATAGTTTTGCTGCGAATACTTTAAAGAGCTCGAATTTGAAGGATTAGAACTAACTGGTGCAGTTAACAATTTATTATATAGAAAGTCTTTTATTGCCTGGTGTTCAATTTGTCTTCTCTGCTTAACTTCTTCTGGCTGTGCATTAATTGTTGCAGAAAGAAAAAGTAAAATAAGAACAACAGTGATTAAGTATTTTAATTTTATATTCAACATTTCATTACTCCATAAATTTCATTATATCTCTAACGTAAGACCAAATCTAACTTCTCTTGGTGCAGAATAGTAGTTTGGTCTGTTAAAGTACTCGGTTGCAGATTTAATCGCAGGATATTCTTCTGAGATTGCGTTAGTAGCCTGTGGTCCACCTTTCGTTTCTTCAAGTGAATAAGTTGCTCTGCCTGTATCGTCATAGACAAAAGATTCATTCTTTGTATCAAACAGATTATAAACTTTTAGGAAAATAGTTAATGTGGTACTGTAAAGGATAAAAGATTTATCAATCAGTAAATCAACATTTGTTTGTAATGGTTTTCTACCGCTGTTAGTTTTTAAATAAATCTGCTGCTCATAAAGCTGAGGTGAATAAGGCAGACCGGTGCCAAGATTACCAACTATTGTAACTGTCCAATCTCTATCTCCTCCAAATGTTATTACTCCATTTATTGTATGTGATTGATCCCAATTTAGAGGTACAGGAATTTTTTCACTTTGACGTCCGGATTGAAGATCGATAAAAAAAGCGTCCGCACTAACTTCATTTCCCTCAGCAACCTGGAAAGTATAATCCAATGAAGCACCAAATAAATCATCCGGCATTTTTCTCTTTGTTAGAGAAAATGTAATACCCTTAATGTTGCCGTAGTCTTTGTTAACATATTTTTGATAAATAGAATTACTGCTAATTCGTATTTGTTCTATTGCAAGCAAATCACGAACATCTTTATAAAATCCGGTAACATTAAATGCTAATGTTCCCGTTAACTGCTGCTGCAATCCCAATTCATAAGTAACAGTTTTTTCGGGATCAAGATTTGCATTACCATAAACAGGCAAAGCAGCAATGTCCTCAAACTCGGGGTTGGTATATAAAAATCTAAATGGCGGTAACTGATAAAAATGGCCGTAAGAAAAATGTATTATCCCTTCGTCTGTTATTGGAAATGAAATTCCGAGTCTTGGGCTTAATGTAAACTTACCATCCGCATCAACAAGATTTTGTGTGGGTGCAAATGGATCAGGTGCATATAAAGCGTTTGCCTTAAAGTAATCTAATCTTAAGCCGGCATTTAGTATCATACTCGTAAATTCCATCTTATCCTGCAGATAACCAGAAAATTGCTGAGGTGAACGTGAGTAAATATCTATTGAACCTCTTTGATCAACAGGATTAGGAATTGTTGGAGTTAAATAGTTGCTTCTGTTTCTTAGTACCTCAAAGAATACAAAATCCATTGTATCCCATTTACCTTTTGCTCCAAACTTAACTTCGTGCTGATTTGTTACCTGACTTGTAATATCAAACTTAACTTCTGAAGTGTAAGAACGTTGATAAAAATGCTGAGGCTGTGTTCCGCCGGATACAAATGTGTAACTGCTGTAACTATTACTTTTGTCATCTGGCTGATATCTTGGATCTGCCTGAAGTCCATCTAAACTCATACTAGGGTTGAATGAAACTTCACTGCCGGAGGCATTGAGTAATGGATATAAATATCTTTTAAAATCATAAATATTGTAAGATCCCTTTAATGAGAAGAAAGTACTATTACTAACCGCGTGCCTGTATTCCAACGAATTTATTAAACCCCAGGTCATCTGATTATAATTTGCATCTGGATTATATTTATAATTGTGCGAGTATGATTGGTACTCGGAATTTGAATATACAACATCATAATTAATTTTAATTGTTGGTATAGGTTTGAAAGTAAGTTTTGCGGTTGTATTTAAATCTATACTTGGGTTCATAGATACAGTAGCGCCATCACCGGTTTCGGCTATATATAAAACATTTGCCTGAAGCGGATCTCTAGAAAGTGAATCAAAAACTGTGTGTTGTCTAATCCCGTAAAGATAGCCTTTGTCATTATTATATCTGCCGGAAAAAAAGAAACTAAAATTATCTTCAAGCAATGGGATTGGTCCGCCGAATGTTCCTTCAACTACCTGATTATTGATTGGACTAAAATCATCAACATTATAAAAAACATCTGTTGAAGTACTTACATAATCACCCGTATAGTATGAAAAAGTACCTGTGTATTTTGATCCGCCTTCCCTGGTAATAGTGTTAACTACACCACTTAATGCATTACCATACTCTGCATTAAATGTACCGCTTACTACCGAAACTTCCTGTACTGCATTTGTTGATATCTGAACAGTTCTTCCAAAATCATACGGATTGATTGCAGAAACACCATTTACGTTATAAGCAATTTCAGTAGATCGACCGCCTCGAATGTGAAGCTCACCGCCAGCGCCTTTAGTAATACCGGCTTGCAAAGAAAGTATCTCGCTGATACTCTCTACAGGTAAAGTTTTGATTTGTGAATCATCAATATTTGTTTGAGAAGATGTTAAATCTTTTCTAACCATTGGCCTCGTTGCCTGCACAATAATCGTTTCAAGCCCTATTGCTTCAGTGGAAAGCTGCATATCTATTGTTGTGGTAAAATCACTCGATACTCTTACATCGGTTACAATTTTTTTCTGATAACCAACGCCGCTGAATACCAAAGAATATAACCCCGGTTCAATATTGTTGATAATATACGTTCCATCAATACCGGTCGCAGCACCCATCGTTGTATTTTCAACAAGTACATTTATTCCGATGAGTTCTTCACCCGTTTGGGCATCTATAACTTTACCGGCAATTTTACCTGTGCCTGCTGCATATAATTGTGACTGAGTAAAAAGTAGAAGTGAAAAAAGAATTGAAAAAGAAGAAAGTAAATATTTTTTCATCGTGACCTCTTGTGGCAAAATTTAAGTGTATAAAAATCGATTATTGAACTGCCTATTTTGGTCTATTAACTGACGTTATTTATAATAACTAAAAACCATTGCATTAGAATATGAAAATGTCACCCTGAGTTTAGACGAAGGATGAATATTAAAACTGAACCGTCAGCCTTCGACAGGCTCAGACTGACAATGGTTTTCAAATCATAAACAATAAAACAAAAGGGTTATCAGAATACAATTCAATCAGCTAAAGCTGAGCAAAAAGGAAATATTCTGATAACCCTAAATAACATAAATTAAACTATTTAAGTAACTGCATCTTTCTGGAAACGGTATTTGCACCCGCAGTCATACGATAAACATAAGTTCCGCTTGCAAGATTTGAAGCATCAAATTTAACATTGTAAGAACCAGCACCCATAAATTGATTGCTAATAAGAACTGCAACTTCTCTTCCGAGAGCGTCATAAATTCTTAAATCAATATTTGCTGCTTCAGTAATTCCAAACTTAATCTGTGTAGATGGGTTAAATGGATTTGGATAATTCTGATCTACAAAAAATTGAGAAGGAACAACATCATTTTCAAGTTCAACTGAAACAGGAGTGGTTACTAAATCAAGAACTACAATTGGCATTGGAGTATCTAATGGATTACCTCTTGAGTAACCTTGTGTGTAAAGAACTTCATCTGCTGCATCACCATCAATATTTCCAACATATACTTCCATCTCTCCATTATTAGTCCAGTATGCTGAATCAAGGACTGAAGAAATATAGTTTGCAGGATTAGTAATATCACCACCTTGATATTCAACTCTGAATACAGGAACTTTTGCCGTATTATTAGCTTCATAACGTGAACCAATGATAAAATCAAGATTTCCATCAGCATCTATGTCACCAAAAGCGGATGCCATTAATCTAACAGCACCAAGAGATTCAAGGTCAACAATTTCAGTTGAAACTAAAGTATCAGCAACTTGTTGTAATAACCAAACTCTTGCTCCTTGCCCAACAGCATTGCCAAGCCATTCAGCAACCAAAATTTCTTTTGTTCCATCACCATCAAGATCAACAACTTGGGAACCTTTGAAAGATGAATTTCCACCAGCAATACCGCTCTGTCCTGGTAGTGATTCCCAAACGCCGCCTACATATCTAAGTCCCCATACTTTACTGCCATCAGTTAAGTTACCATCAAATAAATATATATAATTATTAAGAACTGCTAGATCCCATTTATTTCCGGTACCTGATAGAAAAGCATCACCTACTCCGGAAAATTCTATAGTCCAGGTTTCTAATCCGCCGCCATTGTCAGGAATGTCATCAACAGAAAGAACGCCAACGTGCCAATCTCCTGCACCTGCAGCACGATCAGCAAAAATAATTTCGTCTGTGCCATCGCCATCAACATCTGAAATTACTAATCTAACCGGTCTTACATTAAAACTAGGAGCAGTAACAATAGAAGTTTTTGCATTAGGTTCAAATCCTCCAAATCCGTCATCAACACCCATACCTTCTCCACTACCGGGATATTCATAAACTAAAATTCTTGCGGGATTTAAATCAGTACCAATATTGTTAACTGGCGCCCAGTATAATTCCATTTTTCCATCTTTATCAATATCACCATATGCCAAAGCTGGCCAGGTATTTTGTAATTCAACAGGAGCAACAGCTCCCCAAACACTATCCCAGGCAGATGTGACAGGATTCCATTCAAATTTGTAAATTCGTGGTGTTAACTCATAAGGTTCGTCAATCATATTAGTATTTACGGCATAAATTTCTGGTAGACCATCTCCGTCAAAATCTACACCCGCAACAACTCCTCCAAAGCCTCTTTCAAGACCTGCTGGATCCTTTATCTCAGCAGTACGCGGAAAAGTTTGAGCCTGAGTATAAGAAATTGATAAAAGTAAAAAGATAGTAAGAAAAGTGAAGAGTCGGTTCATAAAAACCTCCTTAGTTGTTTGTTAGTAGATATTAGCTATAAATAAAATAAATTCGACGATTTTAAAGTCAAATTAAGGAATTGATATTTTTTATGCAATTAAAAAAGAAAGTTTTTTAAACTAATCCCGTAGGGATAAAATATTGATAGAAAAATTTAATTATCCATTATATCAAGAGTTCCTTTAGAAACGAAATAATATCATTCTTCAATCGCTTTGCGTACAAATCCATTTGCAAGTTTTAATCTTTCTTTTGCAGTCTTCAAATCCACATTTGCTTTTAGCATAACAAGCGCCGTTTTAACATGACCATTAGCATTGTCTAAAGCCATCCCTGCTTCATCGTAATTAAGTCCTGTAATTGTCATAACAATTTTTTTTGACCGCTCCACAAGTTTTTTATTTGTCATCTGCAGATCGATCATCATATTTTCATAAACTTTTCCAAGCCTAATCATAGATGCTGTTGTTAGCATATTTAAAACTAACTTTTGTGCAGTTCCGCTTTTCATTCTTGTCGAACCCATCACTACTTCCGGTCCAACATAAGGACAAATGGCAACATCTACTTCTTCAATATCAAAATCTTTTCTTGGATTTGTTGTAACGTACAAAGTTTTAGCCCCAAGCTGCTTTGCTTTTTTTACTGCACCAACTACATAAGGAGTTCTTCTGCTCGCAGCAATTCCACACACCACATCTTTCGAAGTAACATTTGCGGCAACAACTTCGCTTGCACCTTTTTCCTCTTTATCCTCAGCACCTTCCTGTGCCCGGAACATCGCTTCTTTTCCACCGGCAATATATCCTTCTATCATTCCATAAGGAGTTCCAAAAGTTGGAGGACACTCGGAAGCATCAACAACTCCTAATCTTCCACTTGTTCCCGCACCGAAGTATAAAAGTCTTCCGCCGTTCTTTAATGAGCTAACGATTATTTCAACTGCTTGTTCGATATATGGTAATTCTTGTTCAACCGCATATGGCACAAGTTTATCTTCATCATTTATAATTTTTATTATTTCTGCTGTAGATTTTGCATCTATTTCCATCGAATGTGGATTGCGCTGTTCTGTTGGCAGTTTACTTATCTCTTCAAAAAATGTGTTAGTTTCTGGTGGTTTGCTCATATCAATAAAATATTTGTTTTTATTATTTAGTACGAAAATGCTGATACAAATTTAAGTAAAGTAATTATCAAATTTTCCACTATTTATATTTTCCGCGTTAATCTTTAAATACACTTCACTCATCATTATATTTGAAAAGCAATAATTAATATTTTTCCTCATAAATAAGCTACAAATCATGATGTCAAAAGTTGAACAATATTACCTGGCACAATCAAAAAAAGAATTAGTATACGTACCCACAGAAAAAATTCCTGTACTCCAGGTTGCAAACTTTCCTGAATTAGGAAAGATGACAGCATTAAGATTTATAGAGTGGATGCAGCAAAATCCTGGTGGAGTAGTTTCTCTGCCCACCGGCAAAACACCTGAACATTTTATCAAATGGGTTGCCTACTTTTTGAAAAATTGGGGAAAAGCAGAAGTTCTAGAGGCATTAAAAAAAGTTGATCTTGATCCCGCAATTAAACCTGATGCCAGCAGTTTACGTTTTGTTCAGATAGATGAATTTTATCCTATAGATTCTCATCAGCACAATAGTTTTTATTACTACATACAAAAATATTATTTCAGCAATTGGGGATTGGATAATAAAAAAGCCTTGTTGATGAATATTAATGAAATTCCCAGAGCAAATAATTTATCGTTTGCAGAAATTTTTCCAGATGAAAATATCGATCTTTCATTAAGAACACGTTGGGCTTCTACAACTCAGGAAAGACATCAAAAACAAACTATAGAACTTGTCGATCAGTTTTGCACAGATTATGAAAAGAAGATTCGCGACATGGGCGGGATTGGATTCTTCCTTGGCGGTATTGGTCCTGATGGGCACATTGGTTTTAATGTAATGGGCAGCGATCATTACTCAACAACAAGATTAATTCAAACTAATTATGAAACACAAGCTGCCGCCGCCACAGATCTTGGCGGAATTGAAGTTGCAAAGAAAAGACTAGTAATAACGATTGGATTGGATACCATTACTTATAATCCCGATGCAACAGCAATTATAATTGCCGCAGGTGAAGCCAAAGGAAATATTGTAAGAGATTCAATTCAAACTTCTATTTCAAATAAATATCCGGCAACAGTTTTGCAAAGATTACCAAATGCACGTTTTTATTTAACTAATGGTGCCGCTTTTAGATTAGTTGAGAGAAGATACCACGATGTAATTAATGAAGACGATATTTCTCACGCATCGATTGAGAGAGCAGTTGTTAATCTTTGTTTAGATAAAAATAAATCATTATTGGATTTAAGTATTGAAGATTATAATTCTAATAAACTTACTAAATTGATATTAGAACGGACGAATAAATCTCCTAAGCAAATTGGTGATGAGATTCATAAATCAATTATTGAAAGATTTGAAAGAGGAATGCTGCCCGTTTCTGATCAAACAATTCTTCACACCGGGCCGCACCATGATGATATACCTCTTGGTTATTTACCATATATTAATCATTTAGTACGAGACTCAAGTAACAGTCATCACTTTGTAACTATGACAAGCGGATTTACTGCTGTTACTAATGCTTATATGTTGGATTTATTGAATGATTTAAATTCATTTTTGGCTCATCCGGATTTCAGATCACGCTTTACACAGCGATACTTTGATCCTGAATTTAAAGAAGGTAAAGATCGCGATATTCATCTTTATCTTGATGGACTAGCAGAGCACAGCCGAACTATTAGAAAAGAAGCTGTTTCGCGAAGACTGCTTAGAAACATGATTGAAATTTATGAAGAAGACAACATCAAATATCTGGAGGATAGAGTTGATGAGTTAATTAACTATTTCAAAACTCAATATCCGGGTAAAAAAGATATTCCTCATGTCCAAAAACTTAAAGGAATGATGCGTGAATGGGAAGAGGAACTTGTCTGGGCTTTCTTCGGATTTAATACCAGCTCAGTTTCACACATGCGCCTTGGTTTTTATCAGGGTGATATCTTTACCGAAAACCCTGAAATGGATAGAGACGTAATTCCAATTTTAAATTTATTGAAGAAAATAAAACCAACAGTTGTTACAGTTGCTCTTGATCCTGAAGGCAGCGGACCCGATACACACTACAAAGTATTGCAGGCAACTGCAGAAGCGTTAAAACTTTATGAGAAAGAGACAGGAATAAATAATATAAAAGTATGGGGATATAGAAATGTTTGGTATCGTTTCCATCCCGCTGAAGCAAATATTTTTATTCCCGTTAGTTTAAACTCAATGGCAATAATGGAAAATACTTTTCTAAATAGTTATGGCTCACAGCGAGCCGCAAGCTTTCCAAGCTGGGAATATGATGGTCCATTTTCGCGTCTTGCTCAGCGAATTCAGGTTGAGCAGTATCAAACAATAAGATTATGCCTGGGTAAAGATTATTTCTTAAAACATTCATACCCAAGAGTACAGGCCGCATATGGAATGGTCTATCTTAAAGAATTATCTCAGGAAGAGTTCTATGCACATTCATCTGAACTAAGAAAGTTAACAGAGAATTATTAAAAAGCCCCTCTCCATCTCTCCCCTAAGGGGAGAGCGAAAATAAATTGGTAGCACAGACTTTAGTCTGTGTTGCATAACAAAATGATTCAGTCATTTCGACCAAAGGGAGAAATCTGTGTATATTATTTAAACAGATTTCTCACTCGAAGACTCGTTCGAAATGACAATTGGATTTACGTAGCACAGACTTTAGTCTGTGACGATTATACATAGCACAATATTTTAACAGACTAAAGTCTGTTTTACTAATGAAATTTTATAGGAATGATATGAAACAAAACAGAAAAGATTTTTTTAAAACCAGCGGAATTATTGCTGCGGGATCAATCGCAGCTTCCTTTCCAGGTTCTACATTCGCATCCAGCATTATCAAAACAAAGGGCTCTAAGATGAAACTCACTTTTAAACCTTATACACTTGAGTTAATACATGTCTTTACTGTTGCAGTAAATTCAAGAACAACCACTCCCGTTATGTTAACCGAAATTGAGTATGAAGGCATTAAAGGATTCGGCGAAGCTTCAATGCCGCCATATCTTGGTGAATCCCAGGAGACAGCCACAGCATTTTTATCTAAAGTAAATCTTGAACAGTTTAATGATCCATTTGAGATAGAAAAGATTTTAGATTATGTGGATTCTATTGCTGAGAAAAATACCGCAGCCAAAGCGTCTGTTGATATTGCATTACATGATCTAGTTGGAAAATTAATGAATCAACCATGGTACAAAATATGGGGCTACGATAAGACAACAACTCCATATACAACTTTTACCATTGGTATTGATACACCTGAAGTTGTTAGACAAAAAGTAAAAGAAGCTGAACAGTTTAAAGTGTTAAAAGTAAAACTCGGAAGAGATAACGATAAAGAAATGATCGAAACAATTCGATCAGTTTCAAATGTACCTTTAACTGTTGATGTTAATCAGGGCTGGAAAGACAAACACTTTGCTCTTGATATGATTAACTGGCTCAATGAAAAAAATATTGAATTTGTTGAACAACCGATGCCAAAGGAACAAATTGATGATATTGCCTGGTTAACACAAAATTCTCCGCTTCCAATTATCGGCGACGAATCAATTCAAAGAATTCCCGATGTAATTAAAGCGCATGGAGTTTATTCGGGTATAAACATAAAACTTATGAAGTGCACAGGAATGCGTGAGGCGAACAAGATGTTAAGTCTTGCGCGTTCACTTGATATGAAAGTAATGATCGGCTGCATGACCGAAACAAGTTGTGCAATTTCTGCAGCATCTCAGCTTGCACCAATGATGGATTGGGCTGATCTTGATGGAGCTTTATTAATTAAAAACGATCCGTATGAAGGTATGCAAGTTGTTGAGGGAAAAGTTACGCTTACAGATTATCCTGGCATTGGTTTAAAGAGTTAAGCTTTGTACAAATTTACTTTGCGATCTTTGCGAGAAAGATTCTCTAAACACATTTCACGCAAAGTCCGCAAAGGTTTCGCTAAGCTTGCAAAGATTAAATCATTTAACTTCTAAATAATTTAAAACTGATTTCATTATTAATGTTCTTTGCTTCTCACCCAATATGGTTTCAAACGGAAAACCAAAAGACACAACACCATAATTATCTTTATATCCAATTGCGGAACTAAAATTATTTTCAGAATATCGCAATAGAACTTCACTCCCATTTATTTCACCCAATTCATCAGGTGCTTCAACTTTATAAATTGAATCATTAAGAGTTGTATTAAATTCAAATCTATTATTTATAGTAAGAAAAGTATTGTTGACAGAGAAAACTTTTCCTGTTTTAACAGCGTGCCCTGTTTTTAATTTGAATTTCAGAATATCATTTGCAAAACGAATTCCACTGCTATCTGGATTAGAATACAAATCAGTCCCAATGTAAGCTCCGCTTAAAAATAATTTACCACCCCCAAGCAAATAACTTGTAATTAAATCACGCATCAATATTGGAAAAACTTCAAAATCAATTTGATCTTTATACTTAGGAGCAGATGTTTTTTTCTCCTCACCAAAAATAAAATTAACCATCTTATATTTTGTAAGATCAACTTCACCATTCATTACCGATTCATCACTAACTGAACAAAATGAAAATCCATTTTCTTTAATTGCTTTTCCATGGATGTAACTAAAATCGAATGTATTGCCAGCTATGATTTTAGATTCATAATCAGAATGGCTTGCACCATGACCGGGATTATCATCAGTCATCCATTTAGAATTAGGATCAAAGTTAAATTGAGTTCCTGTGAAACTCATTTCGTATTTATCAGGCACACCCTCATCCACAAAATTTGTAAAACCAGAAAATGTTGGTGAATCAAAACTTGCAGGAGCTGATAAACGATCAAATCCGTTTACAATAAGAATAGGTTCATGAGAATTTTTTATCCAGCAAACAGAAAGTACTTCTGTAGGAAAGCTTTCACCGCCATTATTAATAGCCGTTACTTTGTAGCTGTAAATGGTGCCAGGTTTTAAATTGTTAAGTACAATTTTGTTTGATTCAACTATCTTACCGTTATCAAATCCGGCTTCACCCTCTCTTGTGTATAAAATAAATTTATCCGTATTTGCTGTTGATTCGAGTGAATCAATTTGTGCTTTCCAGCCTAGGATAGCTTCGCCAATAGAGTTTAACTCTGCTGAAAAGCTATTCGGTGGTAAAGGCTGCACAACATAATCAAATCCATATTGTGCTGATAAAAACTTAAGCATACCTTTATATATAGATCTGGAAACATCAAATCTAAAACGGGGATTAAGTTCAAATTTTAATTCATAAAAATTTTGATGCGACAACAACTCAAGAAGCATTGAAGGGAAATTTGGTCGGGCTGACTCACTATAATTTGCATTCATTAATTGTCTGCGAGTCCAGGTTGAATCGTATAGATTTCTTATATCGCTTACAATCTCTGTTTGAACGATATCAGAAAGATCTCTATTTGCTAATCTTGAAACGCCATCCGGAAAAACATTTTGCGAATCTAATCCGGGTATGCTGTAAATCATCAATGTACCAATTGCTGTATCGTTTCTTGTTATTCCAGCATCTGTATGAAATGCTAAAGAAAGATCAAATGGAATTCCCAATCCTTTTTCATGACGATTTCTATTTGGACCAAATGGAGCACCATATAAATAATTTCCGTACTCTGCACGAGATTGATAATCATCTTTATAGTCATCTAAATTTTTATTCAGATTATAAGTTAGTGTATCAGGCATTCCGGCATACTGAAGCCAATAACGCGAACCTTCAACAAACTTTGGTCTGCCGCTGATTGTACCTTCCCTTTCAACGATCCCTATTCCCCCGCCAAATCTAACTGCATCAGCGGAAACAATTTTATTTTCATCCTTGCTCTGATTAGAAAGAACAACACCTTGTGGTTTCTTGTTTTCTTCATCAAACTTGAAGGTACCAAGATAGATCCACGTTCCGCCGCCAATATTTTGATTTACAAGAAATTCTGTTTCGCCGCCGCTATGAATAACTTTATAATGTGCATCTACAACATTGCTATCCGAAGATGAATAAGAAATATAAACTGCATACTCACCGGATTCGGGTATATCCGGCATCCAGCTTACAGTTGCTAAAGGATTGATCATTGATCTTGTGTATCGGCTTGTCCCTTGCTTGAATGGATTCTCACCATCTTTTATTGTTGGATTCTTTAAAGCAAAACCTTTATGCAATGAAGTTTGCCAGACAATTTTTTCAGAAACAGTTTTTTCCTGATAAGATTCTTTATTTCCAAAATCATTATCAACAACAACCTCGTTCAGTTGTATATCCCGCTCGCGTGGTATAAACACATTTGCCCCTGCATTTTCAAGCATCGGAATAAGGTATGGAATTGTAAAAGACATTGGTCCAACATCTTCAACAGTTTGGAATAGCCTTGCACGCTGCCACATCCATCGTTTTTCTTTATTATTGTAGTACCAGCCGTGGCTGTGCCATAACAAAATATTTTTACCTGCTAATCCTTTAATTATTTTCAAATTCTTGCTGGAATTTTGAACGACAGATATTCTTTCTATTTTTTGTTTTGGAAGTTTTGATGAATCAATTTTTGTTTTATTGTTTTGATAAAAGTTTGGAATTAAATTTTCAATTGGATAGCCTATCGAAGTTATTTTGAATTCATAATTTTCAAATCTTGGTCCAAACGAGCCTTTAACAAATTTATAAATCAGATCCACATTCTCTTCACGCAAGGGAATTAAAGCAAAATTTCTGTTAAACGACAATGAGATAATGCTATCAGAACTATCTACACTAAAACTTTCTAATCTTGTGCTCCGGGGTAAATTAAATTCCTGATTAAACGAATCAATATTTGCAATAAAAAAATCAGATTTAATTACGAACTCATCATTTAGCGAAATCTCCGGCACAGATGAACATTTAATAAAGATAATAGAAATCGTAAATAATAGAAGTAGTTTAAAAATTTTCATTTTAAATCTTTAATTCTTAATTGATAGTTTAAAATCTGCTTTAGTTAAAATAATCAAGTTCAATTGATTGAATTAAAATAAAAAACCCCTTCAATTAGCGAAGGGGTTTAAGTTAATTGATCATCGAACTAAAATCATTTTCTTTGATGCTGAAAAATCATTTACACGAATTCTATAAAAATAAATTCCGCTTGATAAATCCGTTGCATCAAATCGAAAATCATAAGTACCTGGATTCATAAATTCACTTAATACAACGGCTACTTCCTGTCCAAGTAAATTATAAATTTTTAAAGTTGTTAATCCAGCTTCAGCAATTTTAAATCTAAAGTTTGTAGATGGATTAAACGGATTAGGATAGTTTTGTTCAAGCACATATTCTGATGGCATCAAATATTCATCTTCAATACCTAAAGGATTAACTGTTTTGAATCTCCAAACATCTGACCAATTACTCGTTCCAAAAGCATTGTTTGCTCTAACTTTCCAAAAATGAAAAGTATTAACATTCATACCAGCAACAATAATACTTGTATCAGTAATTCCCTGAGCATTAACTACAATTGTATTTGTTGCAAAGTCAGCACTGCGTGCTAAGATTACGTCATAGGAAACAACTGCCTGGGATGGATTCCAATATAAAGTTGTATCAACAGGTATGTTACCGGTATTGTTAAATGGATAAGAAAGAATTGGTGTTGTAGGAAAACCCGTTGTAAAACTAAATGCGTTTGAAAAACTGCTTGTACCTCCGGCATTTGTTGAATTTACTCTCCAATAATATTGCTGTTGACCTTCTAAGCCTGTTATAACTTTAAAAGTGTCTATAAGATTTTTATCATCGAAAATAATTAATGAATCAAATGTTGGACTCATTGATATCTGTAGATTATACGATGAAGCAAGTAAAGGATAATTCCATTTTAATATAACTGTATCTTCAATGTTTACTGCACTATTTAATGGCAATGCTAAAACAGGAACAGGCGGAGGATTGACTTGCAATACATTACTCATTCCGCTTTCATTGTAGTTTCTATCAAGCGATGTAACAACAAAATAAAATGGTCCTGTTGGTGTTGGCGGTTCGCCGGGAATACTTTCGCGTGAACCTTCTACATTTAAAATGTTTGCTGAATTTTCTAAATCAGCTGGTTGGATATTTGAATAATCAAACCTATAAACAACGTATCGTTTTGCGCTGTCACCATCGCTCGCAGTCTGAGGGATATCCCATAACAATCCGCCCTGCCCATTTGCTAATCTTTCAAACCTCAGATTCTGCGGCGGATTAGGGGCAACAACATCTTTCCAATTCATAATTGGTAAAATTGATTGGTATCGATAAAGATCATTTCTTAAAGTATCAGTTACGCCTTTAGGATTTTCACCAAAGTTTTTTGCCCGGAAGAATACTCCACCTTGTACTTTAGGATTATTCCTGTCTAATCTAATTTGGTTTGGCATCTCACTTGGGTTAGCCCAATTTACGATTCTGTAATACGCGTGACCCGGATAAAAATGTCTTCCATTAGCTGAAACAGAATCAGCCCACCAGGGTTGCAATTTGGCATAATCCTGCCCGCCGCCAAAAGGCCAATAAAGCTGAGGAGTTAAATAATCTACCGATCTATCGTGCAACCAAGCAATTGCATCACAATAAATATCATCATAAGCTGAAAGCCCGGTTATACCAGGAGGTACGCCGTTTTTCCAGATTCCAAATGGACTCATACCAAATTTAATCCAGGGTTTAACAGATTGTATTGTATCATTTACCTGTGCAATTAATAAATTAACATTATCCCTTCGCCAATTTGCAAGGTTTGTAAATCCTCTTGGATACGCAGCAAATGTAGCAGCATCCTGGTTTGAAATTTGATTTGGAGGATATGGATAGAAATAATCATCTGCGTGGATTCCATCTACATCATACCTGCTAACAATATCGTAAATAACAGAAGTAACATAATCACGTACCATAGGTAAACCCGGATCTAAAAATTTAAATGTCGCAATTTGAATAACCCAATCAGGATGCTCAACTGTAACATGACCTGGATCGATAGTATAATTTCCAACACTTCTTTCAGCACGATAAGGATTAAACCATGCATGCAGTTCCATACCTCGTTTATGCGCTTCATCAATAGCAAACTCAAGCGGATCATAATATGGAAATGGTGCTGTTCCCTGCGAACCAGTTAACCAATAAGACCAGGGATCAAAAGATGAACTATACATAGCATCGCATTCGGATCGTACCTGGAAAATAACAGTATTGATCCCATCACGCTTCAACTCATCCAGCAGGTTAATTAATTCTTGCTGCTGCTGTGCTGTGGTAAGATTGCGTGAACTTGGCCAATCAAGATTTGTAACTGTAGCAATCCACGCTGCTCGTAATTCTCGCTTAGGCGGAATTGATTGAGAGAATAACGTTGAGGAGATAAAAATTGTCAGTAAAAGGATGGTAAAATTTTTCATAGTATTAAGTTGTTTTATGATTAAAATCTGTTACAAAATTAACCAAGTTTTTGCTTAAGATAAACTAATTTGATAAAAATAAAAAAGGCACGATTTCTCGTGCCTTAATTGTTCATTGTACATTGTTAATTGTACATTATTTAAGAAGAACCATCTTATTGGTAATTCTTGTTCCATTAACGTTTAATTGATAAACATAAGTACCAGAAGCTAAATTAGCAGCATTAAAATTAACTGAATGTGAACCGGTGGCTAATTCATTCTGAACTAATGTAGCAACTTCATTACCAAGCATATCATAAACTTTTAATGTTGTGTAACCGCTGTTCTTCAACTCAAAAGTTATTTTTGTTGACGGGTTGAATGGGTTAGGATAGTTCTGTGATAGTCTGTAACCATCAACAACAACTTGTCCTTCTTCATCTACACTTGTCCAATTTGGATCTTCAAATTTCTGTACTATTGGGTAGGTACTACCGCCGAAACAAGTTGCATATGCATATCTGCCGTCAGGGCTGAATGCTAAACCACGAGGTCTTTCGTCAGGACTTCCAGCTGTATTGAATACCCATTTTAGACTATCAACAATAGCACCTGTAGCAGGATCCCAGGCATACCAAGTTGCATTAGTGTAAGAAGTAGTAACACCAGGATATGCATTTGGAGGTGTTAAGCCTGAACCTGAAGAAAGCCATAAGTATCTTCCATCACGTGACCATGTTGCAGATTCACATGCAAATCCAAACAAAGTTGAATCTGTTAAAGCGAATGGACTAAACTCATCTGGACGAGAAAAGATATAAATTAAATTATTTGTATATCCTGTCCAGTATATTGTGTTTCCATCGTGCGAAACTTCCAATGTACGAGAGAACCCAACTGAGGCATCAACAGCATTTCCAAGAAAAGTAAAATCTGTTGTAAAAACACTAATAGGATTTCCTGGAATAACAGGTGCGGTAAACACATTACCTAAGTCGTCTGTAGCTGGTGCGGTTAATGTCATACCTGCAACAGGTACAACTGCATCAATGCCTTCGCCTGTTTGATAGTTGATTCTGTATAATTTATCGAAAGCCGCATAAAGGATATTTCCATTGTTATCAGTCTTGAGTCCTCTATTACTGTTGAAGAGAGTATCTGTAACTCCACCAATAGTGATAGTCTTTATTGGTGAAAATGAAGCAGGGCTTCCATCTGCATTAAAACAGTATACCGCACGGATATTTACAGTATCTGTACCGTTAAAGATCTTTTCTGTAGCACCATAAATAAGAGCCCAAACTTTACCGTCTGGATCAACAGCTACGCCGTGACCGCCCGTATTTCCAAAAAAATTATCATCCGGGAAATTTCCCAAATGTGTCCACCCCTGTGCATAAGATGTACCCATAGATAAGAACAGAACAAGAGCGAAAAATGATACCAGTTTTTTCATAACGTTTCCTTTTATGTTAGTTAATTAAATAAGTCTATTAGACTCAGTTATTGTTAGTTAATTTTTTATTGACCAAAATAGGGTGCACCAATCTTCTGCATTTCAACTTTTATTGGTGCCTGTCCAACTTCTATTTTTGTACCATCAGCACTTCTTACTTCGCCTCTAACAAAAAATAAGCTTTCTTCATTTGCAGGCCAGAAAATTGATACAACTGAGTTTGCTTCAATCACACCAGGATAGAGATCATAATACGACTTATCAGATTTAACTACCAACAATGGGTCTGGTCCTTTGTCCAATCCTAGTATCATATCTCCATCTGCAGCAAATGCGATTGCAGTAATTTTGGCCCCAATTCTGATATTTGTTGTTTCAAAATATAATTCCTCGGTGCCTAAATCTCCATTAACATCGATAGGAATTCTCCACACACCTTCAATATTATCTTTTGTTGCTGCAACATACAAGTCATTATTAAATAATCTTATGGCTCTTAATACTCCGGAAAATGGATATGAAGTAATAGCTCGGTCCTGCTTAAATTTAAAAATTGTATTGTTATTGTTTAATGCCCAAAGATTTTGATTACTATCAAATTCAAGAGCAACAATTACACCTGCACTTGGCGCTGCCCAGGGAGCCGCAGGAGCAACATTTTCTGCAATTTTCCATACTCCACGAGCTGATCGCACTCCGTAGAGTTCACCGCCGGGTCCATATCTAAAATTATCCCATTTTTGTGTGTTACCCTTGGGAACATAAAGAGATTTTGATGTAGAATCAAAAGGGGGT
Organism: Ignavibacteriaceae bacterium; assembly: GCA_041739035.1. Classification (GTDB taxonomy): domain Bacteria; phylum Bacteroidota; class Ignavibacteria; order Ignavibacteriales; family Ignavibacteriaceae; genus XYD12-FULL-36-8. The sequence continues at coordinate 116,134 of JBGSOQ010000062.1, forward strand.
GGAGAAATTTTCCAGATGCCAATATCATAAAGATTTACTAAAAGATTGGCATTCTCGGTTATGATTCCATAAGCTTTTTCGGCGATAGGGTCTAACGGATAATAGACTTCCCAGGAGGATACCAATTTATATTGATATTGATTACTAAAATCTTGAGCACCAACAACAGCAATTTTAACCATAACCGTGTCCGCAACAACGTTGGGCACTTTAACCGTAATCTGGGTTGTTGTACCGCTTATAATTGTTCCTGGAATACCGTTGAAATAAACACGGTTATTTCTGCTGTCAGCAGAAAAATTAGATCCTGTAATAGTGACTTCTGTAATTCCAGCCAACGCCTGAGAAGAGGGTTCAAGTGTTGAAAGAACCGGTGCCGGAAGATTTGCAGAAGGATACTGCTCCAGACTTGCAGGTGGATCTTCAGCACAACCAATTAATATAATACCTAAAAGAAGGGTTGTGATAATAAACGTATTGTAAAATATTTTTTTCATTTTTTTTCCAAACTTAATTTACGATTAAGTTAATAAAATTAATAAGCAAAATTCAATGAAATTCTATGAACATCATTAAAAATGCCAAATGGAGTATATGCATAATCAACCGCAAGATTTAATCCACCGATATCTTTTTTAAGACCTACACCGGCACTAAAATTTCTCTCGTCGTTTGGAGCCGAGAAACCTCCTCTAAAGGAAACTAAGTTCATAAATGTGTATTCTGCTCCTACTAAAATTTGCTCGGGAAAATCTCTTGGATGATTTGCATCGACAGTTACTAAAATTGAATGTTCCGTTTTATCAAGATCAAGCACATCAGAAAAATTAAATGATGCACCAATTTGGAATATCAATGGTAATTGAAAACTTTCTTTTTTGTACTTTATTTCACGAGCAAAATTTCGCACACTCATACCAAGATTAAGACTTTCAAATCCGGTTTTGTACAATACACCAAAATCAAATGAGAGTACATCAAGTTTATTTTCCTCCGTAGTGCCACCCGCGTATGCCCCATCTGGATCCTGAACAACATCACCGACAACACTTGAACCTAATGATTGTCTTACATATTTAACATTAGCACCTAGAGAAAACTTTTCTGACAATGCATTTGCATAACCAATACCAATGGCTATAGCTGTTGGACTGAATGTACCTACATCCAAAAATCCCTGTTCATTATCTGCTCTCACCGTTCCCATAAAATCTCCATAGTCTACAGAAACAAAGCTAAAGCCCAATATTCCGTAATCACCCTCAAAAGGTGCAAACGCTATTGCAGCATTGTAATAATTAATATCTGCAATAAACTGAGTTGATCCTAAAGTTACATCAGCAATACCTTCAAACCTTGCCATAGAAGCAGGATTATAAAACATTGCACTTGAATTATTTAATTCGAGCGATGTAACTGCATCTCCAAAAGCACTTGAGCGCGCGTCTAATGAAACGTTAAGAAATTTCATACCTGTTTGCGCTAATTTTTGCTGTTGGGAAAAAATAAATTGGCTCTGTATTAAAATCATTAGAATAATCAGAGCAAAATTTGCTAGAATATTTTTCATTTTTGTTTTCATAAAATTTTTGTTTCCGTTATCTAATGATTACAAATTTTACGATTTTCTTTTCGCCGGTATCCTTATTTTCGATAACTGCGATGTAAATTCCACTAACAATAATTTGTCCTGAAGATGTTAATGAATCCCAAGCCTGATCGCCGCTGCCATCAGTATGTTCAATAGTTTCTATGAGTTCTCCAAGTTCTGAATAGATTTTAATATCACATCTACCAGGAATGTTAAAGAAATATAGTCGGTTCTGCGCTAACTCACCAAACCCCAATTCTGAAGATGCAGAAATATTGTATGGGTTAGGCACAACACGAATATCATCCATACTTGTACCAGCAGGTCTTTTAAGAACAGCAGCGTTATAAGTTTGTGTATAATACCGGCTGCTTCTTAATTTACCTGAAGGTGTTAATCCAACACCAGTATTCGAGGATTCTGTTCCAACAGAAACTATATAATAATAATATGAAAGTCCTCTTACGGGTGTAATATCATCAAAACTTCTATCAGCAGGACCAGCTGTGTGAATAAGAGTGTATGCACTATCAAATTTTCCTGTAGCCCTATAAATTTCGAATCCTTCAAGGTTGGCACCCGGATCATCATAAGTTTCCCAGGCAAGTTGAATTCTATCACCGCCGCCATTTACGTTAAATACTTTTGGAGGTAAAGGTGGACGCGGAATATCATACCCGGATTGAAAATTAGCATTAGCTCTTCTAAATGTTTGGAATAAAGAATCACGGCTCTGAAAAACTACTTGATTCTTTTGCTCAGCAGTAATTTGTCCTGTTTTATATTGAATACCTTTTTCTGTTGCCAATTCACGGCTAATACCTGCAACTCCTTCAGCAAATACTATTTTAATACTATCACCTGGGGCAAGAGTATAAGGTCCATAACCATTGGTAAAAGAAAATCCACCCGGGGTACCTAAAGCAGGGTCACCAGTGGGGTTAGTAAATCCAGGATAATCGGAAGGCTCAACCGCATTTGCATGACGAGGAGACTTGTGACCTCTGGCTAGCCAGGTATATTCACTTTGCATCTTGGCTTTATTGTACGAATCGTTATTTGAAGTATTTGGCTCATCCGATCCCTCCCAGGATGTTGTGCTCGGCTGCAAAGGATCGTCATTTTTATCTGTTGCAGAAACATCGGCATGTAATGTTAGCACGCCGGCAAACTGTGCTCCACCCAGACGACCAACTGTATCACCAGGTTCTACATTTAAAGCGGTTGACCAGATAGGTGCCCCAATATTATCATATCTTGTAAAGGAGGGCAATTTTCCGTGCCACATATAATGGAAACGTAGATTGTCAGGATTATCTGTATCAACTTTAACACCATCACCTCGCGTATCATTCATTGTATTAATTCCCCAACGTGTAGAATTTCCAATAACATATCCAACATAGTCGTTAACTGCAAATCTGAATTGATAATAAAAATAAACACCGGTCAAAGTATTTGATGGTAATTCAATTTCTGCGTCACCATCTGTGTTTCCAGTATTCGTAAATGTATATTCAGATACAATATAATTATCATGGTACTGCTGACTAAACTGAAATATTCGTCTGGTCATTGAAATACCAATCTGAGTGTTTACCTTATTAACAATTATGCGGTCAGCAAAAAGATTTGGATCTACTTCATCATTATCAACTGATTTATCAAGAGATAAATCATTATCAACAAAAACTAATGGTGGTTCGAACTGGCTTGTCATTTTAAACCCCTGCGGGTAAAATTCACCGGCACCGGTAACTCTTGGACCAACGTGAACTACTTTGTAGGGATAAGGGCTTTGAAGATCACTAGGATCTACAAAATTTGTAGTTCCAATCCAAAGTGCCTTAGCAGCCTGTATATCTTGACGATTATTAATTGCAGGCCATTGCAACCCATACTGCTGACGCTTGACAAAACCCTCTTCTATCTCACTTCCTATTTCGGAATACCAGTTATGCAATGAACCAGCTGACATCCACTTAATGGCATATTGCGGATACACCGCAGTTGAAAAACCGAAAAGAATCAGAAGGACTGATAGATTTATAAATTTAATTCTTAAAATATTGTGTTTCATTTATTCCTCTAAAATCTAATTAAAACTCATATGATAATTTTAATCCCCAATAAATATCTCTGGGGTTTAAGAATGAAAAATATTCCTGATTAGGCATATCTATATATGATTTATTTTTTCTCCATTCATCTTTTTGGCTGTCGGATGCATTCTCATCCCACGGAATATATGGACCGCTTCTATAATCCCCTGGTCTATCATCACCGGGAATATTAACATATCCAAATCTTTCATCAAATACTTCAGCAGGCAGATGTAATGATTTCATATAAGCTAAGTAATCATTAGCATCAACAAAACCGTATTGAGTCATATATTTATAATTAAATAAGTTAGTGATATCTGCAAAGAGCTGAAGATCAACACTCATAAATCTAAATGTTTTGCTGATACGTAAATCAGCAACCCATTGATCTTTCCACTGAAGATTATTTTCAACACCCGGTATGCTACCGCCGCCAGCCCAGGTTAGATAATAACCTGAGTTCCAACGACCAACAAAACTTGCCCTCCAGTCACCTAATAATGAAATACTTCCAAGCTGAGGGCCATAATCAGAAGGCGTAAAGAAGTCTATGTTTAGATTTACAAACGGACGTGGAAGTGGTTTTTCCTGGTAAACAGCATTTGTGGTAGCTTCATAATTTCTTTGCAATGAAGCACTTTCATAATATTTGAGATAACCGAAATATCCATTTGATCTAACATCGTAAGTGTAATTAATAAATCCCTGAACCCAATCACCTCTGTTTTTAGTAAGTGTAAATTCAAAACCACGTATATCTTGAAAACTATTTGGTTCACTCCTAAAATAACTTACTTTGTTATCTCTACTTATATATTCAACTAATCCAGTGGATGAAACATTGTTAGAAAAATTTGACTGTAATGACACATCTTTATAATAACCTGCAACTCTTAATAATAATTCATCAAATATATTCTGTTCATATCCTAATTCATAAGCCACAGTTTTTGGTAACGGATTATTAGGATCAGCAATTCTTACAACAGCATTATTGTCAGAATATCTTCTTAAAAGGAATAGATTTTCCGGAGTTGGCTGCTGCCTAAAATGTCCATAGTTAAAATACAACTTGCTATTAACAGTGATAGGGAATGAAATACCTACTCTTGGACTAATATCAAGTTGCTTGTCTACTGTAACTTTTGTGAGTAAGGTGTCTAATCCAAGTGAATTTTCTGATGCAAATGCTTTATTGTATGGATCATATTCATACCACTCGCCTTGCGGATCTGAATAATCAAATCTAACACCAACATTTGCAACCATTCCTTCAAATTCCAATTTATTTTGGATATAAAGAGCTCCTCTTATAGGGAAATTACTCCAGGTTGATCTTGAGCGACCACTTGGTAAAAATCTATCTACGGAAGCATAGTTTACTCTATTATCAGTATAATTAAATTCAAGACCAACTTTTAATTGGTTAATTCTATCCAGTTGGCTTTGAAAATCTACTTTAGCATTGTATACCGTAACCACGCTGCTATCACGAGAATTACTGAATCCAACACCCATTCTCAATCCGTTTATACCGGTTGAAGGATAATCAGCATATCCAAAGGGAGCTTCATCAAGATAAACTCCGCCAACATTATAAATTTTTGAAGTATCTCTTGCCCTTCCGGGATTAGTACTGTATTCAGATTGGAATGTACTTAATTGAATTTCATAAAAAGTGGTAGGATTAATAACGTTTGTAAATTTACCACCGTAAGAAGAGTAGTCAATTGTACTTGGTGCCCAATAATCAGGAGCGAATATTCTTGCATCAATATAACTTACTCTGTTCATTACAGCACCGACGCTAGATGGAGTTTTGAAAATTCCAGCAACACCAGCATTATTATTATTGGTTCCAGTAACCTCGCTCCATAAACCTTGAACCATTAATTTCATTCCTTCACCAACATCTGAAGTAAGTTTTACCTGACCAACCCAGTCATTCACTCCGTCTGTCGAGAGAGGAATCACATACATATTTTCAGTTTGTCTGTATGAAGCAGAGAATCTTAAATTACCTAAAGATTGAGCAAAAGGAACAGGTCCCGCAAAACTTGCATCAACTTCGTAGTCAGGACTTTCAATTGCCGTTATTCTTCTGTGTTCCCACAAAAAGATCTGTTTGGCTTGTTCAGGTGTTAAGTCATTTGTAGGATCATCATCCAGTAATGTTTGTTCAGCTACAGCTACCCATCCATCAAATTGAGGATACTGTTTTTGTGTAAAATCATCCCAAACAGGGAGACCTGTTAATGGATCAAGGGCTTGTGTTCCAAACCATGCAACTTGATCATCAACATAAGGACGTATCCAATAAGTGTTTGGATCATTTGGAGATGCTCCAAAATGTTTTTGATTTGCTGCCCTGTATCGGCCTATAAAACTAAACGAATATTTGTCTCTTGAGCCTTCTTTTGTAACCACGTTAACTAACCCAGATCTTACATTTCCGTATTCAGCATTAAATCCGCCAGTTTGTATCTGAACTTGATCTATTGCGGCGTAGCTTATCCCGGTAAATGGAGAGTTATCTCTTTCATCTCTTAGGGTAACTCCATTTACCAAAAATGCTGTTTGATTTTGTGATCCGCCTCTGATTTCGAGTTCTCCATTTGCACCGGTCCTGATACCAGCCTGTAAACCAATCACTCCCTCTATGCTTGATACAGGTAAGTTTTCAATTTCCTCAACGTTTAGGTTTACACGGCTTGATGAAACGTCTTTTTGTACAATTGGTGTGGTTGCAATAACAACTACTTCATCGGTTTGAAAAGTATTAGAAGTTAAATTAAAGTTAGCTTCTGTGGTTTGGTCGATGTTTACACGCAAATCTTGAATTACACTTGGGGCATAACCGACCATCGACGCCTTTAAATTATATGTGTTGGGAGGGATATTAAGAATTACAAAGTATCCATCCAAATTTGTTGCGGCACCTATTGTGGTACCTTCTATCAATACGTTTGCACCGATTAGAGCCTCTCCTGTTGAAGCGTCTTTTACAACGCCAGTAATTTTGCCGACTTGTGCAAAGATGGGTATTGAAAAAATATGTAGTGCGAGAATGCTAAAGAGTAGCAGTTTTCTCATATGATTTTACTCCTAATATTAGTCACTTCGATCCTTGGGGGAGTAGTTCTGATAAAGAATAATTAAATATTCCTTTTTCTCAGACAATTATTAATCAGAACAAAATTAAAATTGATTAAATTTTCTACCAAAAAACTAAATAAATTAGTTTCTAAAGTCAATTGTTTTTATTAAAAGATTTTTTTCTGTTTTATGAAACTCAATTCGTTTTACCATTTATTTTTTTCTTGCCAGCAATTCAAAAGTTCTTATTCTGTCTTTATAAACATTGTTTGCATTTATTCTAACAATGTCTAATTGTGCGTCGGAATTGCCTTCCCATCTACGGCACATATACAATGAATGATATATTCTTCCAATTTTATATTGCCTGCTTATTGCTAACCCTGCAGAATAGTCTTCACCGTAACTTACATTTGGAATTTTTATATCACGCAGCACAGGTGTATAAAATGCACGGGGGGCACCAAGTCCGTTTATTCTTAAAGCATTGTTAGGTCCATTATCATCACTCCACTCTTTATGATCAATCAACCCAGGCGGAAGTTCTTTAAGATTAAAATCTGTGATCTGATAGGAACCAATTACCATTGCGCATTTTTCTTTATGAAATAGATCAACTACTGTTTGCAGAGTATTTTCATCCTTATAGATATCATCACTATCAAGCTGCACAGAAAACCTTCCGCACTTTTGATGATGAACACCTGCATTCCAACAGCCGCCAATGCCAAGATCATTTCGCTCGGGAATAAAATGAATAAGTCGTTCATCTTTTTTTGCAAAGGATGCTATAACTTCACTTGTTCCATCAGTTGAATGATTATCAATTATAATCAAGTTGAACTTAAAATTAGTTTTTTGCTTAAGCACGGATTCAATTGCATCACCAATTGTCTTAATTCGATTTCTTACCGGGATGATCACCGATGCTTCAAACTCAAAATCTTTTGTAAGATTTAAATCTATTTCCTTAAATGGTGGGTGTACGTAAGCTCCGATATCCATTAAATGCTGCGTTACAACTTTTTCCATTTCAATCTGTACTTCCCTGTTTTTCGGATCAACATAACTGAAATGTTTATCTTCGGTTCCAACTTCTTCAGCACTTTCAATTGTATAAAGGTATTCCGGAATTCTATAAAGTGGACCGAGTTGAGATAATTTTAATCTAAGATTATACAATGCCGCAAATTTTAAATTACCATTTAAATCTTCTGCAATTTTCTTTAGATGTGCTGTTTTAACAAAAAGTATTTCGCCGAAATCAAAATCATCACGCAAACTTCCCTCCTGGTAATCTATAACCGGATGAGGAATTGGTTTACTTTTTTCTTCTTCTAAATAATCAGAATACACCATGGAAGAATTAGTGTTTACCGCAACCTGATAAAATCTATCAAGACAGAACTGTCCGGGTTTTACTGCTTTTTCACTCTGAACAATTAAAGTAAAATCAGTAGAAGAATACTTAGCAATTAATTTAACAGCTTCACTGCCTTTTAAGTTTTTACAGTTAACAACTTTCACATTTTCAAAAGATGAAAATTTTTCATCGGATGAAAGCAGAATAATCTCTTTAACTAACTCAGATTCATTGAATCGTTTAATAGTTTTTTGATTTTCCTTTGGATTGCCTTGCTGAAGAAATATTGTAATTGAGTTTTTCATTTTAGCGCTAAAATTTGTTATTAAGCTGTATAAAAATATAACTTCATTAAATAAGAAAATAGACTGAATGTCATTATTTTTTTTTTTATTTTGTTTGAAGTGAATTGAAATTAATAAACATTATTCACATAATCCGATCGCTATATAATTTAATTTAAGGTTTATACGATGAAAAAATTATTTTTATTTATATTTATTACTTTTAGTGCACTTATCACAGCCCAATCAAACTATCAACTTTTAATCGAAGGCACACCAGAAGAAGCAGTAATGAACGGCACTTATTCACCCGATGGATTAAAGATTGCTTATACAAAATCCGGTTACCAGGGTATATGGATTTTAAACTTGCAAACACAAACAACAAAGCAATTAACTGATGAAGCTGCTGCGGGATTTGGATATAAGTGGTCTTCTGATTCCAAATTAATTCTATCTCGCGTTGCTAAATACGAAGATTTAAAACGATTTAACGCTGTTAAAATATTTAATATTGAAACAGGAGAATCAAAACAACTATCCGATTATAAAACTATGATGCCTTATTTGCCGGAATGGGCTGATGGAGATTCAAAAGTATATCTGCCTCTTAAAGGCAGTGATGAAGTTTATGTTTCAGGCATTGAGAAAAATAGTATCATCACAAATGATTTAATTACTTTCGAAAAAAATAATAAAATAACTGTTCTCGATTTCATTAGTAATTCAGAGTCTAACCTTGAGCCAATTAAAGACGCACAATATATTAATCTTTCATTATCTCCTGATAAAATGAAAATGGTCTTTGAAGTTATGGGTGGAAATATATTTGTGGTTAATACCGATGGATCTAATCTTATAGATCTTGGCAGAGGTAACAGACCAAAATGGTCTTCAGACAGTAAAAAAATAACTTATATGATCGCTGAAGACAACGGACACGAATTCACAGCATCAGATATTTATACTATTAATGCTGATGGAACAGGTAAAGTAAATATAACAAATACAGAAGCAGTTCTTGAGATGAGTCCAGGTTTTTCTCCTGATGGGAAATCAATTGTATTTGAGAACTATAATGAAGGTTCAATTTATTTAATGAATGTAGAGTAACGGAGCAAATGAAAATGAAACAAATTAAATCAATACAAAATAATTCTATAAAAAAAATAATTTTCTTACTCGCAGCATTACTCATACTTGTAAGTACTCAAAGTTATTCACAAGAGATAACAGGTTTATCCGGATGGAATATTTATTTGGATCCCGGACACAGCCAAAATGAGAATGTGGGTATTTATGGATACTCTGAAGCCAAGAAGAATTTAAGGGTTGGATTAAACTTAAGACAAATGCTTCTGGATTGGACAGACATTGATACGGTTTATATATGCAGAGAAAATGATCAGCAAAGCTTATCCCTTTCACAACGAACCGATCAGGCAAATGCACTTGGTGCGGCACATTATCATTCCATTCACAGCGATGCAGCTACTATGGGAAGCCCTGCAAATAGTACTTTAATTATGTGGGGACAAATAGGAATAGGCGGCCCGGAAAAATTTCCATACGGTGGTAAAAAGATGTCACAGATTATGATTGGATTACTTACCGCTGGTATGAGAACCACAACTCGTGGTGCTATGGGAGATAGAGATTTTTATCAAGTAGATAATCCTTATCCTTACCTTCATGTAAACCGCGAAACGAATATGGCTTCAGAATTAAGTGAAGCAGGTTTTCATACAAATCCTACTCAAAATCAATTTAACATGAATGCAAGTTGGAAACGACTTGAAGCGAAAACAATGTTCTGGACTATTTTAAGATACCATAATGTTGCCAGACCTTTTGTTGGAACATCAGTTGGAATTATAAAAGATTTAGAATCGGGTTTAGCCGTAAATGGCGCAGTAGTTTCACTAAACGGACAAGTTGATACCACAGATACCTATGCTTCTTTGTTTTATCAATACTCAAGTGATCCAAATCTTTTGAGAAATGGATTTTACTATTTTGAAGATATTCCTGCTGGGACACATCAATTACAAGTTAGTGCTGAGGGATATGATCTTTATACCTCTGATGTTACGATGGCAGATACATTTTTTACATTCAAAGATGTAGATTTAGTTTCTAATGTTCCACCAACAATTGCATCAACTGTGCCTGAACAAAATGATAGCTTGTATCCAGGTGTTGAAAATGTTGTAATAAATTTTTCACGTCAGATGGATAAAACATCGGTTGAGGCAAATCTTACAATAACACCAGCAGTACCTTATACTGTTGCATGGAGTAACAGCGATAAAACTCTCACAATCAACACAACTGATTTTGCTTTTGTCTCACAATATGATGTTACTATTGGAGGAAGTGCTTTAGGAAAATTTGGTCATTCTTTTGATGGAGATGGTAATGGAATTGGTGGTGATGCTTTTACTTTGACAGTTAAAACAAAAGTTGCAGATATTCTTGCACCTACCGTCGAGAGTTTTTATCCATCTGCAAATGCAACCAATGTTGAGTACAAACCTATAATTAATGTTTCATTTGATGAGCTGCTAAAAACTTCAACAATATCAAGCAGATTTAAAGTGGTTAGAAACTCGACTCAAACTAATGCTGCAGGAATTTTAAGACATTATCTTGTAAATGGAAGAAGTGTTTTAAACTTTTTTATTACAACTCCATTATTTGAAAATGAATCTTATACCGTAAAAATACAAGCGGGAATGGAAGATCTTTTCGGTAATCCCACCCCAGTTGATTATACTTACGATTTTACCACGGGTAATTCAAATTATTTTGCGCAAACTATCATTGATAATTTTGATACGGGTATAACAAATTGGTGGCAGCCTGGAAACTCAGGAAGTACGGTTGGAACAAATCCACTTGCAACAAAAATTTATTCGAACACAACAGTATTAAATGCAAATACCGGAAGCACAAAATCTATGCAGTTGGATTATGAATGGGATATAAATGCCCCTGAATGGTTAATAAGAGAATATTATTCTCCAACGTCTCCAACCTTTGAACCAAATACATTGCTGCAAGTATTTATGTTTGGTGATGGATCGAACAATAGATTTAGATTTGCAGTTAGAGAAACTGCACCGGGTAACTTTGAGGTTAGTCCGTGGTATGAAGTTAATTGGAGTGGATGGAAACTTGTAACATGGGATCTATCTCAAGGACAAACAGGGAACTGGATTGGTAATAATGTTTTTGAACCACCACTACGATTTGATAGTTTTCAATTGACCTATGACTCAAGTAATCAAAACACAGGTACAATTTATTTTGATGATGTAAGGACAGCATCATTTAGTCCGACAGATGTTGAAGAAGAAATTGGTACAACTGTTCCAACACAATTTACTCTGCAGCAGAACTATCCAAATCCATTTAATCCGAGTACACAAATTAAATTTAGTGTACCTCAAGCCTCTAATGTAAAATTAATTGTATCTGATATTCTTGGAAAAGAAGTTGCTGTTTTGGTAAATGATAATCTTACAGCAGGAAATTACTCAGCAAACTTTGATGCAGGCAGCATTTCAAGTGGAGTTTATTTTTATACTTTGATAACTGATAATTTCAAACAAAGTCGTAAGATGATATTGATGAAATAAGAGGCCCATCCCCAAACCCCTTCCTTAAAGGAAGGGGATTATATTTTTGTCATTCCGGGCTTGACCAGGAATCTATTTTTTAGAGGACTAATGAACTACAGAAAATTTGGCAACACAGATTTATCAGTAAGCGAAATAGGATTTGGCGCCTGGGGCATTGGTGGTCCAGCGATGGTTGGCGATGTTGCTATCGGGTGGGGCGATGTGAATGATAATACTTCTATAAAAGCATTAAATAGGTCATATGATCTTGGAGTTAATTTTTATGACACAGCAGATTTTTATGGATTCGGTCATTCAGAAGAATTAATTGGTAATGTTTTTGGAAATCGTGATGATGTAATGATCGCATCAAAAGTCGGACATAGAGTTGAAGACGAAAAAATTTTATTAGACTATACAAAAAAACACATCTTAAAATCCTGCGAAGAATCATTAAATCGATTAAAAAGAGATAAGATAGATTATTTCCAGCTTCATTCAGCAAAACTTGAGCATCTGCAAAACGGTGAATGTATTGAAGCCATGGAAGAACTTAAAAGTCAGGGCAAAATTCGTTATTGGGGAATTTCACTTAACACATTTAATCCTTATCCAGAAGCGGAATATTTAATTGAACGTAACTTAGCAGATGGATTTCAATTAGTGTTAAATATAATTAATCAGCGTTCATTAAAATTAATTGAAACTGCAAATAAAAAAGGTTACGGTGTTATTGCACGCATTCCTTTGCAATTTGGTTTGCTTACCGGAAAGTTTACAAAAGAAACCACATTTAATAAAAATGATCACAGGTATTTTAGACTGCAGCCGGAACTTCTTTCAGAACTTATTGATGCACTTGATGACGTATGGGATATTGCAAAAAAATATAGTGTTGATAAAAGTACATTTGCACTTAGTTTCACATTAAACCATTCGGGAGTTTCAACGGTTATTCCTGGAATAAAAACTCCAGAGCAAGCAGAAAAAAATACAAAACCAATTATCACAATAAGTGAAGAAGATATGAATTTTATTCATCACCTTTTTGATGACAAGTTTAATTCCCTTGTTGAAAAAATGGTTTGATATTTTCTGTTACCCATACGGAGACGATACGTCATCTCGAGCGGAGTTTAAACGTCATCTCGAGTGAATTACCACCGTCATCTCGAGCGGAGACGAGAGATGAAATAAAAAATAATTTCTGATTTGTCCCCCTTCGACTTCGCTCAGGGTGACGGTTACATTTAACAGCATCTCAATCTATGACAAGACGTCATCTTGAGCGAAAACGAGAGATGAAACATAAAATTATAATTTCAATAAAATGAAAAGCTCTTGGTTTTACATATTAAAATGTTCAGATAGTAGTTTTTATTGTGGCTGTACTAGTAACCTCGAAAATAGAATAAATGAACATAAGCTTGGGAAATTTAAAGGTTACACATCCGCAAGATTACCAGTTGAATTGGTCTACTCCCAAGAATTTTCTGATATAAACGATGCTATCCGTGCAGAAAGAAGAATAAAAAAATGGGGCAGAAAAAAGAAGGAAGCTTTGATAAATAGTGATTTTGATTTATTGCACGAATTAGCCAAGTGTAAAAATGAGACTTCTTCAAATAATAAATAATTAGTTTGATGACCCCCTTCGACTTCGCTCAGGGTGACGGTTACATTAAACAGCATCTCAATCAAAGACGAGGCGTCATCTCGAGCGAAGACGAGAGATGAAACAAAAAAAGAGTTTTGTAATTGTTCCCCTTCGACTTCGCTCAGGGTGACGGTTACGATTAAACAACATCTCAATCTATGACGAAACGTCATCTCGAGTGAATTACCACCGTCATCTCGAGCGGAGACGAGAGATGAAATAAAAAAGGGAATATATTTTGAAAAAGATTTTTTTATTCTTCTTAGTTTTAATAAGCTCCATCTTTCCTCAGCAATTTAAATTTGCCTGGCTTACAGATGTGCACATTGGTTATCCAACTGCAAAAGAAGATTTGCAAAGAAGCGTTGATGATATAAATTCATCAGATAGTATTTCTTTCACAATAGTTTCCGGCGATATAACTGCAACCGGTACTTTAGAAGAATTATCGCTGGCAAAAGATATTCTTGGTGATCTTAAAAAACCTTATTACATAATTCCCGGCAACCACGATACAAAATGGTCAGAATCCGGCTGCACAGATTTTCTCAAACTCTGGGGCAATGATCGCTTTGTCTTTGAGTACGATAAATTTCTTTTCATTGGTTTGCATCAGGGACCACGAATGCGAATGGCTGATGGGCATTGGGCACCAGAAGATTTAAGATGGTTTGATTCACTGATTGTTTCGCTGCCAAATTCAAATCAGCCAATAATTTTTGTAACTCATTATCCATTGGATGAAAGCATTGATAATTGGTATGAAATGCTTGACCGATTGAAGAATGTAAATACACAAGTCGCTTTGTTTGGGCACGGACATAAAAACGGAATTTATGATTTTGAATCGATTGCTGGAGTAATGAGCAGATCAAATTTACGCGCAAAAGATGAAGCAGGTGGTTATACCATTGCAGAAGTTAAAAATGATTCAATTTATTTTTCTGAAAGAATTCCAAACACTCAAACAAAATTTTGGCATCAGCTTCCGTTGCAGCAAAGAAATTATGAAGCATTAATTATTGAACAAATAAGACCGGATTATTCTATCAATCAAAAATTTCCAAATGTAAAATCAGAATGGGAATTTAATTCAGGATACACAATAGGATCTTCTGCAATCGTAAAAGATAATTCTGTCTTTGTTGGCGATGCTTCAGGATATTTTTATTCATTAAGTCTATCGGATGGATCAGTTATTTGGAAATTTAAAGCACAAAATGCTATTTACTCAACTCCGACTGTTCAATGTAAATCAGTTGTATTCGGAAGTGCTGATAGTTCAATCTATTGTTTGAATTCTGAAAATGGTAATCTTGTCTGGAAATACAAAACAAATGCTGCAGTTCTGGGTTGTCCGATTATTGAAGATGATATTGTTTTTATTGGCGGAAGCGATAGAATTTTTCGGGCACTTGATTTAGAAAGTGGGCAATTAGTTTGGGAGTTTAAAGGATTGAATGGATTTGTGGAAACCAAACCTGTTTTATATGATGATAAAATTTTGTTCGGTGCATGGGATGAAAATTTTTATTGTGTTGATGCTGAGAGCGGAAAATTAATCTGGAAATGGAAAGGAGATCACTCAGGAACATTCTATTCTCCTGCTGCCTGTTGGGCGGTTGTTTCAGATGGAATTGTATTCTTCGCAGCACCTGATAGAAAAATGACAACTATTGATATTGAAACAGGTAAAGAATTATGGCGAACTGGGAAATACAAAGTAAGAGAAACTGTTGGTCTTTCTGAAGATGGTGAAAAACTTTTTATCCGCACAATGAATGATACAATTCTTGCTTTACCTGTTTCTGATAAACTTGAAGAACCATTGTGGATTACAAACTGCGGGTTTGGTTATGATATTAGTTCATCTCAAATTGTGGAAAAAGATGGAGTAATATTTTATGCAACAAAAAATGGAATGATATACTCACTTGATTCTGAAACTGGTAAGATTCTTTGGCAGCATAAAATTACAAATGGGTTTGTGAATACGATTACTCCACTTAGTAATAATAACTTTATCACAACAGATTTTGATGGCAAAGTGAACTATTTTCTTCTCAATAAATAGTCATTTCGAATTCGACCCAGCTTACTGGAAGTTTCTGTTGTAGAATTATAATCGAAGTCATTTCGATCCCGATCTTCCCTGTCCGCAGACAGGTTCAACGGGAGAGAAATCTTTCTCGCAAAATTCTATAAAAATTTTAGCTCGAATTTGCAGCAGTAAATTCTTCGAAATGGGCATAATAGTCAAAAAGTGTTGCTGGAATTTATATAAGTAATAACATTATATAAATTTACAGGAACAAAACTCAATGGTAGTTGAGAATGATGAAAAAAAACATTGTCCAAAGTGTAGCAGCAATTCAGTTAAGTTGTTTGGAAAGACCAAACAAGGCAAACAAAGATATCAATGCTTAAGTT
>JBGSOQ010000088.1:0-9353 GCA_041739035.1 Ignavibacteriaceae bacterium
AATCAGACATTTTATTCTTAAAAGATATTAATTCTGCAAATGATGCAGCTTTCTTCGGAGAATTATTGGAAGTGTACATTCAGGAATTACCGCTAATGATTAAACACATCAATTCTGCAAGTGATAACTGTGACAGCAAAAATTTGTACTTTTATTCTCACAAATTAAAAGGCAGCAGTATGACTCTGGGTATTAACTCAATTGCAGCCACTTGTGAAGAGATTGAAGCATTTGCCAAAGAAAATAATTTAAATGGAAGAACTAAGAAATTATCTGAAGAATTATCTAAAAAATTTGAACAAGTAATTGAAGAATTGGAGGTAATAAAAGAAAAATACAGTAAATTACCTTCATGAAATCAGAACAACAAAAAAGCACTAACACACCAAAAAAAACTTCGCGGAACAAAACTCTAACCCTCGATTCAGAAGAAAAAAAAAGATTTAAGCAAAACTTATTAACTCCTCTAAAACCTCTTAGGGTAAAAGATTTAACGGATAAAATTGTTCATTCTGATCTGTTTGAGACCTTCAAATATTTGCCAAATAGTTTTGTTGACCTTCTCTTTATTGACCCGCCCTATAATTTAACTAAGAATTTCAATGCAAGAAGCTTCAAGGAAATGAATCATGAACAATATGAAGCTTGGCTTGATAGCTGGATGAAAGAGATTAACAGGCTGCTAAAACCAAAAGCCTCAATTTACATTTGCGGAGATTGGAAATCGTCATCAGCCATTTTTAATGTTGCAAGAAAATATTTTATCCCTCAAAATAGAATTACATGGGAACGTGAAAAGGGCAGGGGAGCTAAATCAAATTGGAAAAATTGCTCAGAGGATGTTTGGTTTTTCACTAAATCAAATCAATTTAATTTTAATGTTGAAAATGTTAAGATTAAGCGGAAAGTAATAGCTCCTTACCGTGATGAAAATGGCAGTCCTAAAGATTGGGAAAAGCATGAGCATGGTAATTTCAGAATAACTTATCCATCAAATATTTGGACGGATATCACGATTCCCTTCTGGTCAATGGCAGAGAATACTGAACATCCTACACAAAAGCCGGAGAAGCTTTTGGCAAAAATTATTTTAGCCAGCTCAAACAAAGGCGATCTTGTGTTCGATCCTTTTCTTGGCTCCGGAACTTCGGCTGTAGTTGCAAAAAAATTGGGGAGAAAATATTGCGGTGCCGAAATAGATGAATACTATTGCTGTCTTGCTGAAAAAAGACTAGAAAACGTTAAGTATGATAAATCCATTCAAGGTTTAAGCGAAGGTGTTTTTTGGGAAAGGAACACATTGCGGGAACAGGTGAAATTAAAGTCAAAGGTCAAAAGTCAAAAGTCAAAAGTCTTAGCCGGAGGCGGATCAGCCTAAGTTAAAGGCTTACAAGACTGGCTGAAAAAATTAAAGAAGAAAAGCTGAATAATTAGAAGCTTGATTTCTAGATTTCTGTGAATTGTTACAGTTAGATATTGATTGTGTAAAATCCCTTCTTTAGTTTAGATAAGCTTTTAAGGGGTTTTTTTGAAAGATTCCGATTCAAACAACAAACCAAAACTGCTCGAGCAAGTAAGAGTTGCTATGCGAGCAGCCCACTACAGTAAAAAAACTGAAGAAAGCTATTTATCGTGGATTAAGCAGTATATATTTTTTAATGACAAGACCCACCCGGAAAAATTAGATAAAGTTCATATAAAGAATTTTCTTGATCATCTCGCAGTAAATAGACACGTTTCTTCATCAACTCAAAACCAAGCACTTCAAGGAATACTTTATCTTTATAAAAATGTACTTAGAAAGGATGTTGGCTGGATAGAAGACATAAAACGAACCACAAGAATAAAACATTTGCCGGTTGTATTTTCGAAAAAAGAAATTATAAAGATTTTTGAGCAATTAAGTGGAACACCAAAGTTGATCATTTCTTTGCTTTATGGTGGAGGATTACGCCTTTCCGAAGCACTTAATCTTAGAATAAAGGATATAGATTTTGATTATCAGCAGATTATTGTGAGAGACGGCAAGGGTGAAAAAGATAGGCATACAATATTACCAAGTTCAATCATTCCAGAATTTAAAACACATTTGAATAAAGTTTATTTACAGCATAAGGAGGATTTAAAGAAGGCAAAGGGAGAAACGATTTTGCCATACGCACTAAGAAAAAAATATCCGAATGCAGGAAAAGAATTTGGTTGGCAATATGCTTTTCCCGCAGATAAATTTATAAAAGAGAAAGAAAGCGGAATAATTTTTAGATGGCATATTCATGAAAGTACAATACAAAGGGCGGTAAAAGATGCTATTAGTAAGGCGGGTGTAATTAAACCTGGAAGTCCGCATACATTTCGTCATTCTTTTGCTACGCATCTGCTTGAAAATGGTTATGATATTAGAACAATACAAGAATTGTTGGGACATCAATCGGTTAAGACTACGATGATATACACCCATGTTTTGAATAAAGGACTTGGAGTTAAGAGTCCATTAGACTGAAAGGTTGTAGGAATATATTTGTGCAAACCCTATTTTTAAATAGTACGAATATTGACGAAAAGCAAAGGAATTGGAATACATATATGCAACTGCACGCATATATGTATTCTTTAATTAACTTAACCGTGCAGTATAATTAATAGTTATAAGGCTTAATCAATGAAAGATATTTTTGTAAGAGAAGATATTGCAAAACCTGAAAACAGAGTAAATTTAGCTCTGTTCCATCTTCAAATGGATGAAGGTTTTCATAAATGGTTTTGTGAAAAACTTCAGTTACCCGTATCAGCTATTATTTATCCAACAGAAAATTTATCTGGTGACCGACCTGATTTAATCGTGAAAGATGCAGATAGAACTATTGGGTATATTGAAGTTGAATTAGGTGATGAAAATAAATCTCAGCTTTCAACGTATCGTTACAAATATGCGAGCGACCAAACAAAAATATTCTCAATAACTGGTAAATCTTTTCATAAATCAGATTTAAGCTTGGAAGAAATTAGTACCTTTCTCTCAAACAAGTTAGATACACTAAGTAATAAACAGAAAGTTATATCTGCACAATATTTAATAAAACTAGTCGACACTTATTCAAACAACAATCTATCTTACACAAGAAATCCAGTGAGTGATGAAGTATTAAATAGACCATTTGTGAGTAAATTATTAAGTGCTCTTGAAGATTTCGTCCCAGACCCAAATCAAAAAAGAGCTGAATCTGGAAAATATTATTGCGATACAAACAGTGAAAAAGGATTTTCATTCAGAGTTTACTCAGTCGAATCTACATTACAGACTAAATCAATTTCATTGTTATCAATAACTAAGGGAAGAGATTTTATTACTTTTCTATCTGCTGATAAGTATCGAAAATATCTAAACCATAGAAGCGAATCTGATGTTGAGAATTGGATAAATTTTATTCAAAATAATCTTAAGCTCCCAATAAATAAAATTAGTTTTGCCGGTAGACGAGAATCGCCAATATCATCAGTTGAAAAATATTTTGATGAATTAATAAAAGTAATTGTTCCATTAATTTAATACGCCTTATAACAAGCCAATCAAGCGGACGCCGTTTTCGCCTTTGGCAATTTGGAAATTTTAGAATTAGTTGTTCCGTTTCGGCTAACTTGTTAAAGGTAGTTGTTCTAATTAATGAACTTGCAAACTGCACTTACGATGAAAGTTAAGCACAGTTTGCTAAATCATCGGCAGTTGTTTTCTATGCGGCATTATTGTTCTGGGGCGCCGCTTATCGGCAACGCCGTTATATGCACTAATATGAAACTAGAAATTCAGCCAAGAATTAGGTATCTTTGACAAAGAAAAATCAAATAGGTAAAAAAGTGAACTCAAAGCACTTGATAATAAATGGCGATTCTAGATATATGGGCGAATTAAATGATGAATCCGTTCATTTAGTAATCACATCTCCACCATACTGGCAATTAAAAGACTATGGAACTGACGATCAGATTGGTTTTAATGATAGCTATGAGAGTTATATAAATAATCTTAATCTTGTCTGGAAAGAATCTTATCGCGTTCTTAATAACGGATGTCGTTTGTGTATTAATATTGGCGATCAATTTGCACGTTCCGTTTATTATGGACGATACAAAGTAATCCCCATTCGAACTGAAATAATAAAGTTCTGCGAGACTATTGGTTTTGATTATATGGGAGCTATTATTTGGCAAAAGGTTACAACTACAAATACAACTGGCGGTGCAACCGTTATGGGATCCTTCCCCTATCCTCGCAATGGAATTCTAAAGTTAGATTACGAGTTTATCCTCATTTTCAAAAAAATTGGAATTGCGCCAAAAGTATCTAAAGAAAACAAAGAACTTTCCAAGATGACCACTGAAGAATGGAATACTTATTTTCAAGGTCATTGGAATTTTGGCGGCGCAAAACAAGATAGCCATATTGCAATGTTCCCCGAAGAACTTCCAAAACGACTTATTAAAATGTTTTCATTTGTCGGAGATACAATTCTTGATCCATTTCTCGGAAGTGGAACTACTTCTTTAGCAGCTAAGAACTTAAATCGAAATTCTGTTGGTTATGAAATCAACTCTGAGTTTATCCCAAATATCAAAGACAAATTATCAGTTGACGAGAATAAAATATTTGAAGAACACTCATATGAGTTCGTAAAGCAAGGAAATATTAAAGTAGATTTCCAAAAAGAAATTGAAAATCAATCATACATTTTCAGAGACCCACATAAACTTGATAAAAAAATTGACGTTAAGAAACTTCAATTTGGTTCAAAGCTCGATAATAATGGTAGCAAGAGAGAGGAATATTATTCTGTAAAAGAAATAATTAGCACAGAATTATTAAAGTTAAGTAATGATTTGATTGTAAGGTTAATAGGAGTAAAAGAAAATGTAGAAGTAAACGGAAAAGCAAAGGAATTTCTTATTAATAAGACGAGAGGACAAAAAGTATATTTGAAATACGATGAACAAAAGTATGATGATAAAGACCAATTGCTTTGCTATCTCTATTTACAAAATAAAACTTTTATTAATGCTCATCTTATAAAGGAAAAGTTAGCTCTTGTTGACACTGCCATCAATTTTAAATACAAAAATAAATTTCTTCATTTACTCGGGAATAATAATGGCTAAAGAGTGGATTCTAAATAGTGTAATGAATCGTTTCCAACTTAACTTCAAGCGTAATGTTGGTCCAACTTCCGAATCAATTAGAAAATGTGCACCTAAAACCGTTGAAGAATGGGAAGGATACTATTTTAAAAATGTTAAAAGTAAAGAACACATTACTGAACTTGGGAAAAAGCTTTATGTAAAAATAACCGAAGTAGTCCAAGCTGAACTTGACGATATTACTGAGCAAGACTGTATTGAATATTTGATTAATCTAGTTATCCATCGCACTTTCGACGGATATATGACTGAAATAGAAACAATTTATGGACAGCTTGAAAAAATTTTGGAAATAAAAATTGAACCTGCCCCAGATGATTGGGACAGACTTTTTAATGTTGATTTTTTTATCAAAATAAATGATAAATATATTGGTCTTCAGATAAAACCAGTTAATGATGGTATTCAACTTCCAGAAATTTTCAAAGAACGAGCTATTCAAGAAGAAACCCACCTTAAATTCACTGAAGTATTCGGCGGAAAAGTATTTTATGTTTTTTCAACAAAAATAAATGGCAAAAAAGAAATTGTTAATAAAGAAATTATTGACGAAATCAAAAACGAAGTTGAAAGATTAAAAAAACTATAAAGTGCATATAACCAGCCAATCAAGCGGACGCCGTTTTCGCATTCGGCATTTTCGTAATTATTGGCTTTGTTTTTCCGTGTGAAAGCTCTTGTTCAAAGTTGTTCTGTTAAAAAATAATTTTAATAAATAAAAAGTTGTTGGTATTGTTCGGCATTATTGTTCTGGGGCGCCGCTTATCGGCAACGTCGTTATACGTTTAGCAAATAAAATATTGATTGTCGTAATTATGAAATTATCAAAGACATATATTGGTGATTTACTTCCCTTAATTTTGGCAAATATTATTTTTGTTTTCATCGCTCCCGTTAATAATAATGCTCAAGAAAACACTTTTTTGAAAACCTATATCTCTGGTTTTCCAACTTCCGTAAAGCAAGCTCTTAATAACAATTACCTTATAATTGGAAATTCGACAATTCCAGTGACTGGCGGTCCAACCGGTGTGAGTTTAATTAAATCTGATAATTTAGGTGATACTCTTTGGACTAAATTATATGGTAATATTTACAAAAATACTGAAGGGCAAAATATTACAGAAACTGCAGATGGTGAATTCATTGCATGCGGCAATATTTTTACTCCAGAGCCTCACAGTAGTGGGCCTTCTGACTTGTTCCTTACTAAATTAAACAGTGAAGGTGATACTCTTTGGTGGCGAACATATAATATAAATGATAGCAAAATCGAAAGAGCAAATGATTTGATTATAATAAATAATGCTCTCTATCTTGTTGGTCGAAATAGTAACAACGGTATTCTGTTAAGAACTGATTTAGACGCAAATTTAGTATTTTCAAAAACATTCAGTTTGGGTTCAAGCTCTACCGAATTTAATTCTATAGAAAAGATTGATGATAATAATTTATTCTTATTTGGTTCAGAGGATTCATTTGAACCGGTAAACAGAATTTTTTCGAAATTTATTCTTTTAAAAACTAATTTGTCCGGAGATTCATTGGCAAGCACTTATTTCGGTGATGACAGTTGCGAAGTTTTTCCAAACAATATGATAAAAATGCATGATGGGAATTTTGTTTTTTCAAGTTATACTCACAATTTATCATCGCAAGAAGAGTATACATTGCTTCTAAAATTTAATGCTGCCGGTGAATTGATTTGGGAAAAAAGACTTAGTATTCATGGTGGAAAGTTAGCGGTAACTTCGGATACTGGGATGGTTATTTATAGTACAAATACAAATATTATAAAATTGACAAAACTCAGTGATGAAGGTAATATTCTTTGGCAGAGTGAAACACCCATCATTGGTAGTCCGGAAATTAGTTGTACAGACATTACAGAAACCAATGATAAAGGAATAATCGTAACAGGTAGTGTGCAGTATTCAAACGAAGAGCCCAAAATATTTTTATTAAAAACAGATAGCGAGGGTTTGCTTACAAGTATTGAGATAGAAAATAATTTTCTTGGTTCATATGTATTATCTCAGAATTATCCGAATCCATTCAATCCTAGCACTAAAATAAATTACTCGGTTCCGAAAACAACTATAGTCATAATTAAGGTATATGACATCTTAGGAAAAGAAATTTCTATATTAGTGAATAGTGAAAAATCAGCTGGTAATTATGAGGTTGAGTTTAGTGGTGTCAATTTGTCAAGCGGAGTATATTTATATAGAATGCAGGCCGGAGATTTTGTTGATACTAAGAAATTTTTGCTAATCAGATAGAGTAAACGTATAACAAGCTTTTCCACCCGACCGCTTTTTTCTAGCGGCTGGTTTTGTTTTTTCGGGTTGGCTGTATTTAAATAGTAGTTCTTTTAATTTACTTTAATTAACAAGTTTCACGCAGCCAATGATTGTGAGGAAAAATAATCATTGTCTGCTGTAAGTATTGGCGTTGGTTCGTTGTCTCGGGTTTAATTGTTCGGGGCGGACGGGTGAAAAGCAACGCCATTATATTTTTTTGATGTGGCAGGTAAAACTTTTAACTTTGAATCATTATTTCGGGTGCCGGTTGACAAGTTAGTACCCAACCCCGTCAGGTCCGGAAGGAAGCAGCGGTAAGTATATGACTTGGGTAATCGGTTACCCGATTTTATTTATAGGCTTTGGCCGGGATTAAAAACTCTAAAACACCACGAGTAAGCTTAGCTTTACCATTAAATGAAATTTTTGCAATCATTCCTTTCTTGAAGTCAATCTTTGCGCCTGAATTGGAAATTAATTGAGAAACATGTTCGGAAAAATCCGGTTCATGACCAACAAAAGCCATATCATTTCCCATTATTTCGTTAGCAAGATCAATCAACTCTTCTGTCTTATTCCCAAATAATAATCTTTTATCCGTGATAATACTGCCTTTAAATTCAAAAATGCCAGCAATTATTTCCGCCGTTCTTAAGGCTCTGAGAATGGGGGAGGAAATAATATGGGAAAAATTCGGAATTAAAAGCTTCCATCCTTCCGCAGCAATTCTAATTTTCTGTTCTCCCTCCGGTGTTAATTTCCGCTCCGAATCTTTTTTATGGGTGGAGAGTTTTTCAGCATCTCCGTGTCTAATCAGATAAATGTTCATAGTTAATAAAAATTATTGTAATATATTTGTGAAATTCAATTAGGTCTTTTTCTAATTCTTCGCCAGCCTCTGAACCTAGAAGTTTCTCCCATTTTTCCTTCGACTCAAAATCAATTTCAAAAAATAGAGAATATTTTATTTCCAGCAGAGGATTACTTTCAACCGTCCCGATAGATATTTCTTTCCCTGTTAGATTTGAAAAGCATGCAGCAAAGAATTTTTGGAAATGATCAATTACGGCCTCTTCATTCGTCTTTTTTAAGAAAACCAATACTTTGTACATATAAAAATTATTTGAATTGAAAGATAATTTTTTCTTAGCAGTTATTCCGTTTTTACTTTTGAACCTCAGAATCATAGTTAGCAATTTCCCTGTAAACAAGGGTGTCAAAGATTGATATCTCACTTCTAAAAGATTTGGCCGAACTATTAAATAAAAACTCGTCTTCTTTTTTACCTAATTTGAACTTTTTAGGACCTGAAATTCTTGTTTTAATTAGATTTGGTGAAAATGAATAAATTGTCTGATGGAAAAGATTTTTTGGCGTTTTTAACTCAGCAAAACTTCTGTAAACCAGATTAAATGAGGAATCAATTTTTCCATAAAAAGATATTCTAACCAGACCCAAGACATCCTTAGCGTTAAATCTCTCCACTGTCTTTATAAATTTCAGATTTTGTACTTCTATCACCTCACTAGAAATTTTACCGTTCAGAGATTTATCAATTAAATAACAATTTGATTCGCTATCATATATTGCCAAACGATTGTAATCCGGATTTGGATACTCAATCAGAACGAGAAAATATTTTAAATTATCGAGATAGAAACTGTCCACCTTAATAAAGTTGTATAGGTTGCTCTCTGCTAACTCAGGGTCAATCAATCCCGATAAAGAATAATTAGCTATTGTATCACCATTCGTAGCCTTTATGACTAAAGAATGAAGGGAATTACCTGTCAATTCTTTGAACTCGTCCGCTTTTTTAGTTTCGGAACAGCTAACAATTGCTAATATTAATGCTAAAATTGT
>JBGSOQ010000095.1:0-16499 GCA_041739035.1 Ignavibacteriaceae bacterium
CTGGTGAACTTACTTTATCAGCCGCAAACGTGAGTAATGGAGAGCACGTCATCAGAATTTTAACAGCAAATAAAAATGGAAATCACGCATTTCCATTTCATCAAAGAATAACTGTTAGTGGAAAAACTGAGGATTAATAATTAACCAATCACGCGGAAATGACTTATGCTAAATTATGTTTGGCTTGCTTTACTTATGCTAGGAATTGGGACAGCTCTCTTTACTGATTTCAGCGATAAAACAGAAAATAAATATCAAAATGGCATCCCGCTACCAATTACTATTGAGTTCGGTCAGGCATTCGATACAAATGCAAATAAAATTTATGATGGAAAAATTAAAATATCAGCAAAAGATTTTTCCGATCACTTCTCTCAAAATGTTGCTGATGATTTTTCATTCAATTCAAAACTAACCTATGTAAAAAAAGACAATAAAATAAATGCTTATTTCAAAATTGATAAGACTGCTCCCAAAGTTTTATCGGATATTGCCGGCATTACTGGAAAAGATGAAGATCTAACTGCTAAAATCACTATTGAGGGAATTATTGATTCTTCAACAGCAAATGCTAAAATGATACTTGAAGAAGTTTCTTTTCTTAAGCTTAAGCAAGTAACAAGCGCAGTTTTAAGCTATGCCGGAATTGCTGTTGAAATAGCTTTGGGTTTAATTGGAATAATGGCTTTGTGGCTTGGCGTTATGAAAGTTGCAGAAGCTGCAGGATTGATTTCCATTCTTGCCAAAATATTAAAACCCATCACTAAAAAACTTTTTCCTGATGTTCCTTCAGATCACCCTGCGGTTGGATCGATGATAATGAACATTTCTGCAAATATGCTCGGATTAAGTAATGCGGCTACTCCCTTCGGTTTGAAAGCAATGGAAGAACTTGACAAGTTAAATACAAATAAAGGAACTGCTACAAATGCGATGTGTACTTTTCTTGCAATTAACACAGCCGGTTTAACATTTATTCCTGCAAGTGCAATTGCCGTGCGCGCCGCTGCAGGAAGTTCAGATCCAGCCATTATAATTGGTACTTCAATATTCGGGGCAACTTGTGCTACAATTGCCGGATTAACTACCGTAAAAATTTTAGAAAAATTCCCCATAAAAAGCGGCGGAACTTCACAATGGTTTAAAGATAATAAAGGTTTACTGGGATTTCTTGTTGCCATTATTGTATTGATTTTTCTAATATCAACAACTGGTTTAGGATCTTTTTTAGGTTCTATTTTTAGTTTCATATCGCCGGAATTATTCAAATCTGTAATACAAGTAGTTGCAATACTTGCTATTCCATTTTTAATTGTTGCTTTTGTCGGCTATGGTGCCATTAAGAAAGTCAGAGTTTATGAGCAATTCATTGAAGGAGCAAAGGAAGGATTTAATATCGCCGTCAGAATTATCCCTTACTTAGTTGCAATGTTAGCTGCAATTGGAATTTTTAGAGCAGGCGGTGCAATGGAAGGCTGGCTTATTCCTTTATTAAAATATGTTACGGATCCATTAGGTATTCCTGCGGAAGTACTGCCAATGGCTTTGATGCGTCCTCTTTCCGGCAGCGGTTCTTTAGGAATCATGGCTGAAACCATGTCAGTTTATGGCCCTGATTCACTAATCGGAATAATGACTTCAACATTTTACGGCAGCTCCGAAACTACATTTTACGTTTTAGCTGTGTATTTTGGTGCAGTGAATATTAAAAATATAAGGCATGCACTTGCCGGAGGTTTGGCAGCCGATATAGCAGGAACCTTAGGAGCAGTATTCATAGTCAAAATGCTTTTTGGTTAAATTGAATCATAAAACATTTGAATCTCTATCAAGTAATAATTAGTTTTATGTTGAAGAGGAGAAAAATCTGATGAGAATAGGAATTCCAAAAGAAAATCTAAAAGAAGAAAAAAGAGTTGGTATTGCCCCGGCAGGAGTCGATTCGCTTGTTCGTGCAGGCCACTCAGTTTTTTTTGAACGGGGAGCGGGCGAAGGAAGTCAATTTTCTGACGAAGATTACAGTCAGGTAGGCGCTACGATCGTTTTTAGCGCTGAAGAAGTTTTTAAGCGTTCCGAATTAATTGCTAAGGTTCAGCCGCTAAACGAAGTTGAAGCGGAATTACTTCAGGAAGATCAGATTCTATTTACCTTTCTTCATCTTGCTGTTTCAAAAAAATCAGTTTTAGAAAATTTAATTAAAAATAACGTTACAGCAATTGGTTATGAACTTATTGAAGATTCACGGGGTCTCCCTGTACTTCATGCAATGAGTGAAATTGCCGGACCACTTTCTATTCAGGTAGCAGAAAGATATTTAGAAAGTCATTCAAAAGGCGGCAGAGGAATTTTAATTGGCGGAATGACCGGTGTAGCTCCTGCTGCAGTAGTAATTTTGGGTGCGGGTGTTGTCGGAAAAACTGCCGCAAGAGCCGCTCTTGGGCGAGGAGCTCAGGTAATTGTTATCGATAGAGATCTTAATAGATTACGCGTGGTTGATTCACTTTTTCCCGGTAAGCTTACAACCGTCATGGCAAATCCTTACACAGTTACGCGCGGCGTAAAGTTTGCCGATGTTCTTATTGGTGCAGTTTTAATTAAGGGAGAAAAAACTCCGCATCTGGTTACCGAGGCAATGGTTAAAGAAATGAAAATGGGTGCAGTAATTGTCGATGTTTCTATTGATCAAGGTGGATGCATTGAGACAAGCAGAATAACAAGTCTCTCTGATCCGGTTTTTACATATAAAGACGTAATCCATTATTGTGTCCCCAATATGCCTGCATTGGTTGCCCGCACAGCATCTTACGGCCTGAACAATGCTGCAATTGGTTACATTCAAAATATTGCTGAACATGGTTTAGCAAATGCTTTACTAGGTGATCCTGGGTTATCTAAAGGCGTCTGTACCTACCGAGCTACGTGTACAAACGAAGCAATTGCTAATATTTTCAATATTGAGTATCGCAAGTTGAGGATATTCTCGACTAATTAATTTTTAATTTATCACTTTTCAGTTTTATTGTTAAGGCATCACAAATGGTTGCAGTAATTGGTGATATTCACGGATGTCTTAACACACTCCGAAATCTTGTCGATCAAATAAGACAAAAATATCCTTCGATAACAATTTATTCTGTGGGGGATTTAGTTGATAGAGGAAATTATAGTTATGAAGTAGTCGAATACATTAAGTCTGAAAAAATAATATTCACTCCTGGCAACCACGATTATATGATGTACTATTTCATTAAGCATCCAACTGATGAAATCGGTAGACCCTGGCTTCATAATGGTTATGAGACAACTCTTCTTTCATATGATGAGCATTTTGATAAACTGAATGAACATTTGGAATTTTTAATCAGCAATCCGCTTTTTTATGACCTTGATGATTGTTTTATCTCTCATGCCGGAATTTCCAAGCAGATGAAAAATCAATTACCGGAAAATTATCAAAATGACCTTTCTGTATTGAAAGATATTGTTCAAGCAAATTTGAATAAAGAAAATGGAATTTTATGGACTCGGGATAGTCTGCTTGACCTTGACAAGCTGCAAGTAGTCGGGCATACAATTAAAAGAGAAATCATTCATTCAGATAAATCTGATGCTGTTTATATTGATACCGGAGCTTTCTTAGGGAACAAACTTAGCGCAGTAATTGTTGAGAAAAACAAAGTTATTGAACAGTTGGAGGAGCGAACTCATTCCTTAGATATTAAGAAGAATTATTGAGTATTCTTCTGCTAGAAAAATTCATCTTAGAAGCCTGTCCATTTTACTATTGAGAGTTGTACGAGGAATGTTTAAAAGTTTCGCAGCATTGCTAATATTATTTTGAGCTTTTTTTAGCGCCCATTCAATTATCTCTTTTTCTTTCTTCCAGATAAATTCCTCAAAAGATTTATAGCTTTCAAAGTTTTCTATATCTGTACTTTGCAATTTAGGCTGTGCTGAAAGATCCAAAACATCTGGATTTATTTCGCCGCTGAAAGATAATGCAATCATTCGTTCGACGATATTTTCTAGTTCTCTAACATTACCAGGCCAATTGTGGGATATTAGTTTGGAATAAATTTCTTTATTTAAAAGCATGATTTTATCTTCTGCAAAATGCTTTTTAAAGAAGTATTCAACTAAAAGCGGAATATCTTCCTTTCGTTCGCGAAGTGGTGGAATTTTTAACGGGATAATATTCAATCGGTAAAACAAGTCCTCTCTGAATAATTTTTCCTCAACTTTCTTTTTCAAATCAATCTTTGTGGCACAAATAATTCTCACATCAATATAAATGCTTTGATTTGCGCCGATAGGAACAAGTTCTCTTTCTTGAATAACCCGCAACAGCTTAACCTGCATGCTTAAAGGAAAATCATCGATATCATCGATGAACAGAGTGCCTTTATTTGCACGCTCAAAATAGCCGGCATGTTTTTTAATTGCACCGGTGAACGCACCTTTTTCATGCCCGAACAATTCACTTTCCAATAAGCTTTCAGGGATACTGGAACAACTTATTGCTACGAAGTTATCCTCTTTTCGGGCGCTTGCTTTGTGCAGTGCTTTTGCAACCAACTCCTTACCTGTTCCACTTTCACCTTCTATCAAAATAGTAGAATCGTTCATTGCTATCTGGTTTATTGTTTCTATTAGTTTTTTTATTGGTTGAGAGTTTCCGATTATCGTTCTATTTTCTAACAAATTAATTTTGTTTTTGAGCTCCAGATTCTCATTCATCACTTGTTGAAGCTGATTGATGTTTCGGAGAATGGAAAGAAGCTTATCGGGTGAAAAAGGTTTTGTCAGATAATCATAAGCACCGATTTTTAAGGCAGTCACAGCAGTTTCAACGGTAGCAAATGCAGTTATTAAAATTACTTTGCACGCTGGTGAAATAGACAAAATAGAAGTGAGAATATCTATTCCATTTAATTTAGGCAATCTTAAATCGGTTATAACAACAGGTGGTAAAACGGATTTGAAAATACTCAATCCCTCTTCACCATCCTTTGCTGCATAAACTTCATAACCCTCTTTCTTAAGAGTATTGGTTAAAGAAATACGGGTTATTTTTTCGTCTTCAATTATTAATAATTTCATCTTCTTTTGCTGTTGGTAAAGTTATTCTAAAAGTTGTTCCGGCATTTTCTGTGCTTTGAACATCGATTTTTCCATCATGCGATTCAATTATTCCCAGGCAAACGGATAGTCCCAAACCCGTACCGGTTCCAATTTCCTTCGTAGTGAAGAAAGGATCAAAAATTTTCTTAAGATTTTCAGTGCTAATTCCGATTCCGTTATCTTGTATTTGCACGAAGATCTGTTTATCTCCAATCTTTCCGGTTGAGATGATTATCTCCCCATTTTTGTTGATAGCATCATAGCTGTTGAGGAGTAAATTCATAATCACTTCTTGAAAAAGATGATGATCTATTTTGATATTGCAAAGCTCTTTTTCAAGATTTAGTCGGATATCAATATTTTTCTCTTTGAGTCTGAATTCAAAAAGATTGATCACTTTGACGATAGAATCATTAATGTCAATAAGATTTTCAGAAGTGGATTGCTGTCTTGCGAAACCGAGAAGTTTTTTAACAACGGTTTCAATGTTCTCGATCCCTTCATTAATTAGTTCAATATATTCTTTAGTCTGAGGAACATCAGCAGGCTCTTTCTGAATAGCATATAAGCAAGATTTAATGCCATTGAGGGGATTATTTACTTGATGTGCAACGCCTGAAGCCAATCTTCCTATAGAAGCAAGTTTTTCAGCTTGATATATTTGCTTTTGCGCCCGCTCAAGTTCATTTTTAGAAGCATCTAACCGATTTTTCAATAGTGCAAAATGTTTGTAGAGAAATCCTATCTCATCGTCTTTTATTGGGAGAGATATTTGAGAATCCGAGATAAAATCAATTTTGTCAATTTCTTGAACAAGCAATTCTAACGAGGAAGTCATTCGATTAATTGAAAAGAACAGTATAAGCAGAACGATAAATGTTAGCAGAAATGTTGCTGCTAGTAAAAGAAAAAATACACTGCTTATTTCATCCCTAATTGGCTGAGCATCAAAACCTATTTTAGCAGAACCCCAATTTTTATTTGAAAAAATGAATGGTTCGTTGGCTTCTATGATCCAACCAAATTCAGCATCTTCAAAAATTGCAATTTCCTCTAAAGGTGAAGCAGTTAGTTCGGGTTTAAAATTTTGAGAAGAAGAAATCTTTCCATCCCTCAAGAATCGATTTATCATAGTACTGCCGTTCTTGTCAAAAATGATCACGTAGTCAACATTTCCAAGCCGATTGATAAAATTATCAATGTAACTTTCAAGAATATTTTCTTTTTGGAATACACTTTTTTCCTCAAAGATTAATGCATCTATGACGGTAACAGCAAAAGTTTTAGAGATTGAGATGGCATTTTCAGACTGTTTCTGAATAATTATTTGTCTCCACTTTAACAATAAAACTGAAGAGATTAAAAGCATCAGAGCAATAATTACAATTCCGATTAAAAGAATAATTCGAGTCTTTAAGCTTGACCGAAGTTTACTCATTTGATTCTCATCTACTTGCTAATAATTCTGATAAAATCATAATCTTCATCCTTAGCTTCAACAAATCCATAGATAAATTCATTATCCCAGCCTCTTGTTATTTTTTCTCTATTAATATTTCCCTGATTGATTTCCAGCAATGCTTTCTTGATCGCATTAATTATCGGTGGGGGATAATCCGACGCAGCAACAATAGGTGAGCTCGGAAATGGTGCTGAGTAAAGAATGATGCGAATATTTCCACTAGTATTATTTTTAACTAAATACTCTCGTGTAACACCAACATCATAATTTCCTTTGATTACGTTTTGAATTACGCTTTGATGATGAGGAAAATTAGTAATCTCACTCAAATCATTTTCTTTAATATGATTTTTGTTAAACTCATATTGTAAAATCCAATTGCTTGAAAATGATTCTTGAGATGGAAGAGCAAGTCGCTTCTTTTTCAAATCACCTATGTTATAAATGTCGCTGGAACTTTTTGCTATTAACACTGAGCGGGAAAATGGTTCAAAATTTTCGTTCAGCGGTTTTAGAATTGGAATCACGCCATATTCTTTATTCGCCTTTACATAAACATAAGATCCTAAAAAAGCCGCTGTAACTTCTTTATTGATAAGCATTTTTACAGTCTGGTTGTAATCGTCACTAAGCTTTAACTCAAATCTATAATCAGATTTTGAAGTCAGATAATCTAGCAGAGGCTGATAACCACGATATAAGATATTCGGGGGATAGCGGGAGATGACGCCGATATAAACAACTGGCTTTTGAAGTGAACTGGTGTCTACGTTAAACTCATTTGAGTCACTCTTAATAACCTGCGAAATATTAAGTGAGTAGTTATAAAAAAGTATAGTGAAAACTATTGCGGCAATTAAAATTGCTGCAAAAATAATCCATAATTTTTTTTTAGGCATTCGGCTAAAAATTATTTGTTTAGAACTCATTTGATTTTATCTAATGTAAAAAGTATTCCAAACCGAAAATGGATTCCTCCATTAAAAAATGATGATTTATTTTCCAATCCTTTTATGGTGGCGACGAATATCGGTCAAAGTGACTTTTAATCGTCACTTCAATATTACAATATTTTCAAATAATTTGTTTTTGGACTAATATTAAACAGAGAAATTATGCCGAAATTGGCATAATCATTGTCAAAATGAGAAAAATCATTTCACAAAATTAAGGGAATTGCTATGCAAGAAATAATTCCACGCTGGGAATGGCGTACATTTACAAACGATCTGGGCAAAGCTGAAGCGAACATTAGAAAACATCCTGAGGGAAAAACACGAGAAAGTTCTGAGGTTTACATACTTTCGGAAGTTAGTATGGATAACACAAAGGTGCGGGATGACTTAATGGACATAAAAACTCTCCAACAAGTTAATGAAGACAAATTGGAACAATGGCTCCCGATAATGAAGGGAACGTTTCCGCTTCCAATCAAGGAAATTGAAAAAGTTTTCAAATGTTTCAAAGTTACCCTTCCAAAGTTTGAACGATCTGAATATACCTTCCAACAATATCTCGATGAAATTATCGGAAAATCAAAATTATTGAAGGCAGTTAATGTTCACAAGCAACGAACCGGTTTTACTATCAACAACTGTATTGTTGAAATTGCAAAAGTTACGGTGGAAGGTAAAGTAATCCTAACGGCAGCAGTAGAAATGGAAGATCCTGCGCTGGTCATTAAAACTGTAAGAGAACTTGAACTCGATAGCTTTCCTAATATTAATTACTTACGCGGATTAAAAAACTTAGTTGGAATGAAATAGGAGAAAAAATGGCAAAAGAAATTGAACGCAAATTTTTAGTTAAGGGTGATTTCAAAAATCATGCGATTAAGGAAACTCGCATCGTTCAAGGTTACCTTTCATCTATACCCGAGCGAACAGTCCGTGTTCGCGTTAAGGGGAACAAAGGATTTATTACAATCAAAGGTATTGGAAACACTACAGGTGCAAGTCGATATGAGTGGGAAAAGGAAATTCCTGTAAATGAAGTTGAAGAATTACTCAAAATTTGTGAACCCGGAGTTATTGATAAAACTCGTTATTTGGTAAAAGTTGGCAGCCATACATTTGAGGTCGATGAATTCTACGGTGAGAATAAAGGGCTTATTCTGGCTGAATTGGAATTAGCTTCTGAGGCAGAATCATTTACTAAGCCCGAATGGTTAGGCAAAGAAGTAACGGGTGATACAAAATACTATAACTCAATGTTGATGAAAAATCCATACACTAAATGGTAGCCGCAACTTCCAAAGTATTTAAACATTATTTTAACATTTGTAGAAATTGCTATGACTAAATTTGATCCACTCGATATGAATAACTACCGTATCGAGAAACTTCCAAAACGCGAAAAATCAAAATTTGAGAAGTGGCTTGCTATTCTTGGCCCCATTTTGGCAATTGCAGCTTTTATTCTATTTGCTTATATAATAAAATTACCTTTTCTTAATTCCATAGAACCAACTCAATTAGTAACAGATACTGCTAAAGAAGCTTACGGCAAATTAGGATCTGCCGCTTTTATCAGAAGTAATGAATTTATGCTTGCAATTTTTGCAGCATCAATTATTCTTTGGATGACAGAAGCGATTCCAAATTATTTAACCTCTCTACTCCTTATCATCAGTCTGGTACTCACCGGCGTGCTATCGGAAAAGACAGCTTATGCACAACTTGGTCATCCTGTTATGTGGCTCAACATTATGTCGTTCGTACTTGCCAGCATGTTAGTAGTAACCGGGCTTGCAAAGCGATTTGCACTTTGGCTAATAATTCGTTTCGGTAAAAATGCAAGTACGATTTTCATAAGCTTCATCGTAATTAATCTAGTTTTGTCCGCTTTTATTTCTGCAACAACTGCTAAAGCGGCTATACTGCTGCCTATTTTTATGGTAATTGCCGCAATTTATGGTGCCACGAGTGGGGTTAATAGAACTAATTTTGGTCGAAGCATCGTTTTGCAAAACCTTCTTAACATCAATCTTGGCGCAGGTGCTTTTGTTACTGGTTCCGGAGCAAACTTGCTTGCAGCTGCACTTATTGGCGGAGCTATAGGAGGAAAAATTTTCTTTTCCAAATGGATGATGGCAATGTTTCCTGTTATGGTTTGCTTGATGTTTATTGGATATGTTTTAGCAATGAAAGTCTTTTTTCCTCTAGCTCCTGGTGAAAGATTACCGCAAATCGAAGGTGGTATGGATCGTCTAAAGCAAGAATATAAGAAACCCGGTAAACTCAGTTTTCTGGAGATAAAGTCGGCAATAATATTTATCATAATTCTGGGTCTTTGGGCTACAGATAATCTTCACGGAATCAGTGCAACTGCTGTTGCTTTTGCAGGAGCAATTGTGGCATTACTGCCCAAAATTGGAATTGTAAAATGGAATGACGTTGATATACCGTGGCATCTAATGTTGTTTTCCGCCGGAGCTTATACGTTGGGTTCTGGATTAGATGCTACTGATTTGCCCTCAATAAGTGTAAATGCTTTTTTTGACCATCTAGGTATTGGTGATCATACACATTTTTGGGTGTTATACTTATTACTAACAGCGGTCATGGTTTTTAGTGCACTTATTTTTCAGTCTAAAACTATGCGTGCTATGATTTTTATTCCGATTGCCATTGGTGTTGCAAATAGGTTTGGTTTTGATATTGTAAGTCTCGCACTGCCCGTCGCCTTTATGATTGAGCACGTTTACGTGCTTCCTTTTAACAGCAAACCAGCAGCTCTTCTGTATGAAACTGATCACTATAGTTTAACTGATACATTCAAATTTGGATTTACATTAATGGTGATTGCATGGCTGCTTATTATTGTTGCCGGTGAAACTTGGTTCAGATACTTAGGAATAACTCCTAATGGAGTCTTTGGGATATTTTAAGATTAAATAATTAGTGTCATATACTTTTCAATTTGGGAAAAAAATCAGGAATGTAATCATATGTTTTTAAAGAAAACAAAAAAACTAGAAACTCAGATAGATGAATATCTTGATTTAGTAATTAAGGGAGGGCTAATCTTCAAGCTCGGAATAAAATGCTATTTTGAACATCAGACTGAAGCATTTGAAAATTATTTAACAGAATTACGAAATATTGAAGAAAAAGCTGACGATCTGCGCAGAAATATTGAAATAAAACTATATGCCAGAACATTGATTCCAGAATCAAGAGGTGATGTTCTTGGTTTAATGGAAAGCTGTGATAAAGCGCTTAATATTACTGCGGAAACTTTGCTTGAATTTTCAGTCGAGATTCCTAATCTCTTCCCAGAATTAAAAAATGATTTTTTAGACATAGCCGAAAGTTCTATTGCCTGTCTCGAAAATACAGTAAGCGGCATAAGATCATATTTTAAAAACATTGATGCTGTTCGCGACTATGTGACTAAAGTTCAGTTCTACAGGAAAGAAACCAATAAAATTGCCGAGAAAATAAAACGTACAATATTCAGAACAGACAATGAGCTAAGCTACAAAATTCACGCTCGGTACTTTACGTTTCACATCGAAAAGATTGCTGAACAATCTGAAGATGTTTGCGACAGGCTGTCAATTGCAATAATTAAAAGGCTCGAATAAAGTTGGACATTTCAGTCTGGTTTTTCATAACAAGCGGACTTTTTCTTGGCTGGTCATTGGGGGCTAACCACGCTGTAAATGTTTTCGGAACAGCAGTTGTTTCGAAGATGGTGAAGTTTAAAACAGCCGCAATTATTGCTGGTATTTTTGTAATCATTGGATCGGTTATAAGCGGTGGCGGAACAACAAAAACAATTACTGAATTGGGTGCCATCAATGCAATTGCAGGAAGTTTTTCCGTTGCCTTGGCTGTTGGTATTTCGGTCACTTTGATGACAAAGGCAAAGCTACCGGTATCAACTTCACAAGCGGTAATTGGGGGTATTGTGGGATGGAATTTTTTTACAGGTTCACCTACGGATTTGAATGCATTATCAAAAATTTTGTTTAGCTGGGTTGCAAGTCCAATAATTGCGGCAATCTTTGGTTTTTTAATCTTTAAGTTAATTAAAAAAACAGTTTTGAAATGGAAAATCCATTTGTTGGAGCTTGATAACTATACTCGAGTTGGTTTGATAGTGGTTGGAGCTTTAGCTTCATATTCACTTGGTGCAAATAACATTGCGAATGTTATGGGAATGTTTGTATCTGCGCCACTATTTGCCGATCTTAACTTTTATGGTCTATTTACTATTTCAGGAGTTGAACAATTATTTTTTCTTGGCGGTTTAGCCATAGCCGTTGGTATTTTTACCTATGGAAACAATGTTATGGAAACAGTTGGTACGGATTTATACAAGATTTCACCAATTACTGGGTTTGTTGTGGTTCTTGCTGAATTTCTGGTTCTTTCACTCTTTACTTCTCAATTACTAGAGTCATTTTTACTAAAAAATAGTTTACCATCAATTCCCTTGGTACCTCTTTCAACCACTCAAGCTTTTATTGGTGCAGTTATCGGAGTCGGGCTTGCAAAAGATCCGTTGTCAATAAATTTTAAAGTTCTTGGAAGAATAGCAATCGGTTGGATAGTTGCGCCAATTAGTGCTGGACTTATCACATTTGTATCACTTTTTTTTATTCAAAATGTTTTCGAACAAAAAGTTATTCATCCTGTACCGTATGAAATTTCTCAGTCTGTGATCTCAAAAATTAGTCACGAACGAATTGACACAACTAAATTAAATGAAATTGTCGGGACGAGATTTTTTAATACAAAGGTCTTTAGGAATGAACTTCTGAATAGAAAGAAATTTAGTAATAACGAACTGTTTATAATTTTTAACTATGCAATTGTGGACAGCTTCAAAATTGACTCAACTCTTGTTTTGGAAAAACTGGAAACGACTAAATTTTCAAATGAACAAATTGATGAAATTAAAAAACTGCACGGTAAATCCTTCAGTCATAAAATTGATTTTGAGGAAGCTGTTTTTGGAAATAACAACCTCTGGAATATGACGGGTAATAAATTAGCTGATAGAGAGATGGAAGAAAAAATATCAATCATTGGAGAATTATTCAGGGTAACAGCATTAAAAAAGAATTTAAAATAAGCTTAAATAACTAAAATAAATTAACAACATTATCAACCATAAATAATTAAAGGAAAACTTATGAAAAACAAACAAACCTATTTATTAACATTTCTGTTTGCATTCTTAGTGATGAGTGCCGAACTTATCTTTGCTCAGGATGCACGGGTTCCTGGCGGAGAACAGAAAGTACCATTAGGTGCTAATGTTCGTAATGGAAAACTCTTCTTCGAATCTGAAGATGGAAATTTTGCATGGTGGTTTGATTCTCGTTTACAGATTGACGGCGCTATGTATTTTGAGAACAAGAACGCAATGAGCAATGGTACACTTTTAAGAAGATTAACCTTTGCGCTTAAAGCAGTTCTTTGGAAAGATTGGCAAGCCGAATTCGATGTTGATTTCGGTGAGGCTGTGTCTGTTGATCAACAAACATCTTTAAGAGATATGTGGGTCAAATATACTTTTCCAAATTTTAATTTGGCGCTTCAAGCCGGAAATTTTAAAGAGCCATA
The DNA here is from genome assembly GCA_041739035.1 of Ignavibacteriaceae bacterium. Taxonomy (GTDB): domain Bacteria; phylum Bacteroidota; class Ignavibacteria; order Ignavibacteriales; family Ignavibacteriaceae; genus XYD12-FULL-36-8. The sequence goes on from JBGSOQ010000095.1 coordinate 13,162, forward strand.
TGGTATGGAAAACTTAAATAGCTCTAGATTATTAACTTTTTTGGAACGTTCGGCAATAACAAATGCCATGAGACTTGGAAGAAGAATTGGCGTTTCAGCAAGATATTGGACTGACTATGGTCAAGTCACTGCCGCTATTATGGGACATGAAGCGGGGACACGAATAGATAAGGGGCAGCGCGATGAAGGATTTTCAACTGCTTTACGTGTTTCTGTTGCCCCAATAAACAATTTCGGTGAAAATCTTCATATTGGCCTTGGCGGTGCTTACAAAGTTCCTGATGCGGTTGCAGATTTAAGGGCAAATACAATTGAGATAAATGCACGCACAGAATCTTATGTTTTTAATCCGAAGTTTTTACACTCCGATGATATTAATGATGTAAATTATTATAACCGTTACAATGCCGAATTAATGTATATCAATGGACCATTTTATTTTCAATCAGAATTTTTGGGAACAATGATTAAAAGATGGTATAGTAAACCAAATGTTGACTTAAAAGGTGGTTATGCTTTGGCAAGCTGGATGCTGACTGGCGAAACTCGATACTATTATGTTGATGAAGGCGAAGTTGGTCCAATTGAAGCGCCAAAAAATTGCTGGGGAGCATTAGAATTGGCTGCGCGATATAGTGTTACAAATCTAAATGATTTTGAAGCAGGTGTTAAAGGCGGGCAATCAAATCAATTAATGCTTGGGGTGAACTATTATCCGAATACAAATATTAAACTTCAGTTTAATTATTCGATTGTTAACCTTGATGAATTTGCAAACCGAAAAGGAAATCTCATCGGCGGAGATGATCACTCATTTATCCAAATGCGCGTTCAGGCATCGTTATAAAAGAAAGGAAAATAAAATGAAAAAAATAATTTTAGCTTTAATTTACATCGTACCGTTAATTTTTATTTCTTGCTCAAGAGATGAACCATTTGTTGCACCCCTTCCGCCACCGGAAGTGATCACTGTTAAAATTAATGAAATATATTCACGCGGTACAGTTGGTAATGAGGATTGGATTGAAATCTATAATCCTGCAGCTACAACAATGGATTTGAGCGGCTATAAAATTTATGATAGCGGCGGGGAAAGTGGAAGCAAACCAAAAAAGGAAATTCCTTCGGGTACCACAATTCCGGCTGGCGGTTTTTTTGTTATAGTAGTAGATGATACAACTGAAAGCGGTTTTGGATTATCATCCGGAGGTGAAAAAGTATGGCTTGAAGATGCAGCAAATGCAATAATTGACAGCATAACTTTTCCTGCCATGGGAGTTGATACTACTTACGGTAGAAGCCCTAATGGATCTTCATTGTGGACAATGTTAACTCCTCCCTCTAAGGGCGTATCCAATGGAAGCGGCAGCGGAGCAACTCAGTCACTTATAATGAATGAAATTTTTTCACGAGGAGTTGATCCCGATTTTGATTGGGTGGAAATTTATAATCCTAATTCTGTTCAGGTTGATCTTACAGGATATAGGATTTATGATGGAGGTGGAAATTCAGGAGCCAAACCTAAAAAACCATTTCCCGCAGGTGTTGTTATTTCAGCCAATGGTTATTATGTAATAGTTGTGGATGATGCTGCCGCTGATGGCAGTGATTTTGGCTTAAGCAGCGGTGGAGATGAAGTCTGGTTTGAAAATGCAAGCGGTACCGTGATTGATAATATTGCGATTCCTGCTATGCCGGTTGCAACTACATCCTTTAGCAGAATTCCTAATGGAGGCGCTAATTGGCAAATATCCAATACAATCACTAAAGGTGCCCCTAATCAGCCATGAGTAATTGAAGGCGGAGACCAATATTGGTTGGTTCTCCGTTCCTCTATCAAATGTAAATAATGAAGAGTCAGCCAAATAAAATATTGTTTTTACTGTTTCAAGTTTTTCTGAGTGTTAACTTAAACTGCAGCAGGGAAGATCCCGAAGTGATTAATAATAATCCCGATATACAATCACTAAAGCCAATTGCGGTTTATAATCTGGATATTCCTGAGCCATCGGGAATTGCTTACAATTCTAAAAACAATTCATTGTTTGTCGTATCTGATGGGAGAACAGATATTTATGAGATAGATTTTACCGGGATAGTGAAAGGAACGGTTCCGACATCGGGTTCAGATCTTGAAGGCATAACATTCTCAATAAACTGTGATACAATATATGTTGTTGAAGAAACAAAGCAGCTGGTCTCAACTTATTCATCAGCAGGAACGTTTCTATACTCATTTCCAGTTAATGTTGCGACTAATCCAAGCCATGCATTGGAAGGAATTACAAGAAATAATTTGAATGGGCATCTCATAGTCTTAAACGAAAAATTACCTTGTATGCTGTTGGAATTCAATAAATCTACAGAGATCCGGCGTAACGAAATCAATTATACAATTGACATTTCAGATGTATTTTTCGAACAATCAAGTAATAACTATTGGATTGTTAGCCATGAATCGCAAAAAATCTTAAAATTATCGTCAGATTTCAACATTATTTCAGAATGGACTGTACCGATTATTCAAGCTGAGGGTATCACAATTGTTCAAGATAAAATTTATGTTGTTAGTGATTCTGAAAGTAAATTATTCGTTTTTCAAAAGCCGATTTGATTGATTAAAATTATAAGTAATTTTAGATGCATGTTATTATAGATTTTTAATTATTATAAAATAAAAAGGAGGTAACATGAAAAAATATGTTACAATTCTAGTTTGTATTCTTATTTCACTTCTTACCCTAAATACAAGTTTTGCCCAACTCAAAATAAATGAAGCCTTTACAAGAGGGACTACTGATGAGCCTGATTGGATTGAAATTTACAATCCAGCTTCATCTCAGATTGATATTAGTGGCTATAAAATATATGATAACGGAGGACAAAGCGGTTCGAAACCTAAAATGGAATTGCCATCTGGTACCGTTTTAGAGGCGAACGGATTTTTTGTAAAAATAACTGCTGATATGTCAGCTGCAGATTTTGGACTTGGCAGCGGTGGTGATAAGGTTTGGTTGGAAAACGCTGTAGGAATTGTGATTGATAGTGTTGTAATTCCTGCTTTGCCCGATACAGCATCTTCATATGGCAGACTTCCCGATGGAAGTGAGAATTGGCAAATACTAATTCCAAGAACTCGAGGGAGTTCAAATGGTACAACGGATATTAACGATCTAATTGGAAAAGTTTTGGAGTATAAGTTAGATCAAAATTTTCCAAATCCGTTCAATCCTGCAACAACAATATCCTATCAAATAGCTAAAACAGGATTTGTTACTTTAAAAGTATTTAATGTTCTTGGGAGGGAAGTGGCAGCACTTGTAAATGAAATCCAGAAT
>JBGSOQ010000285.1:0-32687 GCA_041739035.1 Ignavibacteriaceae bacterium
GCCTAAATAAATAGCCCGGAATCCTCTCAGAAATGACGCAGCTTTTCCTGAATAACGAAGCTCAACAAACTCCACATCCGTCATTATATTAGCCCTTCGCCAAAGCTTTGCAAAGAAAAAAACTGTAAGCATTCCACCTATAGCTAAATTCCACCAAAGCCAGTTGCCTGCAATTCCATTTTTGGCTACCAATTCAGTTACTGCTAAGGGAGTATCTGCGGCAAAGGTTGTTGCAACCATCGCTGTACCAGCAATATACCAAGGCATATTTCTACCTGATAAAAAGAACTCTCCGGTTCCTTCTCCAGCTTTTTTGGAGTAATATGCAGCGATAGCAAAGATGATTAGAAAAAAAAGAGCTATTATGATGATGTCTAGAAATTGGAGGTGAGTCATATAATTCCTTCCAATAGGCTAATTAAAAGCATAATTATTTTTTTTCGATTTATCATTGGACACTAATTACCAGTTTCTCAATTGATTTTATAATTGCTAATTCAGTTTCTCCGCGTGGTGTTTCTGCCATTTTTAAAGTTCCATAACTTGATGTCACCCAGATTTCATCTGCTTTTTTATTTTTCTTAAATAAGTCAAGAGCTTCTAAACCAATAACTGCACATTTTGATAAATCCTCCGAAAGTGTTTCTATTTCTTTGAGGATTGGAGTTTTGTTTATCACTTCCAATAATTTGCTGTGATTCTCTTTCCATAATTTCAGCCAATTGATTAACTCAAGAATTTGCTTTTCATCCTTGGTTGACTTTTCTAAAAAATTATCTACAAGCTGGTTAAACTCTCTCGCTCTTTTGGAATCGGGTACTACGATATCAACAACACGCGTTAATGGATAGTAAGATTTAAAAACGTGCGGCCGATCTCTTGAATAAGTGTACAATGGTTTTACTACATCAAGGAAATTTTTTAATACCTCATTATCATAATTGTTGGTTAACCGGCGAATCATCATATCATAATTTTTGATATGGGATAATCCGAAAGTTTCAAGCTGCAAACTAACTTTATCAAGTCTTTCATACATATTTTGGACATTATTTATTCGGCTTGGCGACCAAAGTCTTTCTGCGATTGCTGCTGTTCGCGGCCATATTCTTGAGTCTATTGTCTCCGGTCCTACAAACTCCGCCCACATTGTTGCCTCTCCACCCAATATTTTTTCCTTAACAGAATCAGTCAAAACTGAATCTGGTGGAATTGGATCATTCAGATAATGATACTCTGTAGATTGAACGAGATCAATATAGAAACCGTGTGATAGTAAGCTTCTATAACCATTTTTTGCAGTTTGGCACAAAGAAGCCCTCCCCTTCCAGGCTTGAACAATATAGTCTTTTGATAGATTTGGCATTTCATCTGTATACCAGCCAACCATAGTTTTATTTAATTTAGAAAGAATCCTGTCAACTCTTAAATTAAAATAATTCTGCAAACCATGATTGTCCTTCAAATTATTTTGTTTCATAAATTCTTGTATTTCTGGATTCGCATTCCATTGTCTTCCGTTGTTTTCATCACCGCCAATATGCCAATAATCATCCGGGAAAAGAGTGCTCATCTCAGTGAAAAAAACTTCCAGAAATTTATATATCTCCTCATTTGTAGGATCGAAAGTAGGATCAAAGATACCCCATAACCTTTGAATAAAATAGGGACCGGGCGCGCTGGCAAGTTCAGGATAACCAATAAACCATGTTGTTGCATGACCCGGCAAATCAAATTCAGGTACAACACGAATGCCTCTATCTCCAGCATATTTAACTATATCTCTTATTTGCTCATGTGTAAAGTAAAGCCCATCTGAACCTAATTCATGCAGTTTTGGAAACGATTTACTCTCAATGCGAAAACCATGGTCATCAGTTAAATGCCAATGAAAAACATTCATTTTAACCGCCGCCATAGCATCCAAATTTCTTTTAATTATATCAACTGGAATGAAATGGCGGGAAACATCGATTAGTAGTCCACGCCAAGGGAATCGTGGCTTATCTTTTATTGAAACACATTGAAAGAAATAACCGTCTTGATCAGAATCAAGCAACTGTACAAGTGTAGAAAGACCATGCATAGCACCAAAAGAATTATTAGCATTTAGTTTAATCGACTCTTTGGTCACTAATAGTTCATAAGATTCATCAACTCCTAATTTTAGTTGTTCAGATGCAGCAATATTAATCACAAAACTTGCAGAAGATTGTTTAGAAATTTGTGGGAATTGTTCTTTCAAAAAAAGTCCAGTCCTATCTGTAAGTAAATTAAGTGTTCTTTGAGCACGCTTGAATAATTTTTCATCATTACTATTTAAGTTAATTGTGAAAGTATTATCCAACATGAACTTGTCTGTACCCAAATCAATATTTTCGGGCATAGGCATTAAATCCAAGCTTTTAGAATTTATTTGCGCTGAAACATGGACACTAAAAGAAATAAATAATAAAATCGATAGGAATGTATTTATTACGTTTTTCATGATACGATATTTAAATTTTTATTGATATAAAGATTTTTTTTACTTCAAATAAGCTGCTGAATTGACATCCAAGTATAATTTTGCATTGCTATGTTTTCTCAAAATTGATGCGGGACATTCTTCTTTAATAGGACCATATAAAGCGGCTTTTACCGCATTAGCTTTAGTTTTTCCCGGTACAACAATAAATAAATAATTTGCTGATAATAGTGCGGGAATTGTGAGAGTAATAGCTTTTTTAGGTACGTCATCTAATTTTTCAAAACACTTGTCATTAACTTGCTGCTGTCTTGATACTTCATCCAACTCAACAATTTTTACCCATTTAGCATCACTAAAATCTGCATACGGCGGGTCATTAAAAGCGATGTGTCCGTTTTCACCAATCCCCATGCATACAATGTCAATTGGCTTTTCCATTAGTAATTTTGAATAATCCTCACACACTTTTTCTAAATCATTTTCTTGTGTATTTATATAATTGACTTTACTAAAGGATACTTTATCAAATATCCGTTCCCTAAGAAACATTCCAAATGTTTGTGGAGCATCTTGACTTAAACCAACATATTCGTCCATATGAAACGCAATAACTTTTTTCCATTCAATATCTTTAATCTTTACAAGTTCGCTTAGAAATTCATTTTGTGAAGGTGCCGCCGCAAATATCATTCTTATAGAATCTTTTATTTGCAGCAATCTAACCACAGTTTCAGCTACATCATTCGCAGCGGCAAAACCAAGTGTCTGCCTTGTTGGATAAATTTCAATAGAAAGATTTTCAACTTTTATTTTCTCTGCTTTTTTTATTTGCATTCTTAACTTAATTAATGGTTATCGTTCAGTTTATTTTAAACTTTAATAAATATTTTTTTTGTATAAAAGATCAACATAATTCCACACCAAAGCATAGTGTACAATAAGGCATAGATTAATGAAGCATTAAAATATCCCAAAAGTGGAGCTAACGCTTTATCATAGATCAACGCTCTTAAATGGTATGAATTGCCATCATCAGTTGTGAATTTTATTAGCGTAATTAATCGGGCAAAAACTATTGAGAGCACATAAACAGTTATTGCATTCATTCCAAAAACAATGAACGGTTTTGCCCATTTTTTATAATCTAGAACATCGATAAACAAATAGAATATACAGAATACTATCAAAGCTAATCCGGTTGTTAAAACTGAATACGAGCTAGTCCATAGATTTTTATTTATTGGTAACCATGTAGACCAGAGTAATCCAATCAAAGTGAAAGTTATTCCTGTTGAAATCATGATTGATGTCGTCAAGCTGGGTTTCTTTTTCATTTTAAGAAAAAGTCCTGTTAAAACCCCGAACAAGGTTGTTGATAATGAAGGTAAAGTACTGACAAATCCCTCTGGTTCTCCTATTTTTTCGTAATATCCCATATGTCCGCTTAATATGAACCGATCGAGATAAGCCGCAACGTTTTTACCTTTTTCATAATAGCCATATCCTATTTCGGGAACAAACACCCACTCCATCAATGCCCAGTAAATAAATAAAAAAATAATCGCGAGAAGAAGTTGAGATGAAAATTTGGAGTTTAGAAAGATTATGGAAACAATTAAATAACAAAGAGCTATGCGCTGCAACACTCCCATTATTCTAATGTTTGCCAAATCGAAATTTGGGAATGTATTTATGAATAAACCTAAAGCAAAAAGAATTAATGTTCTTTTAATGATTTTAGTGTATAAGTTCTTCTTTGGAAAGTTCTTTTCTAAACTTTTTGAAAATGAAAAAGTAATTGAAACACCAACAATGAAAAGAAAGAAAGGAAAAACGAGATCTGCAAATGTTAACCCATGCCAATCGGCATGCCTGAATGCTGGATAAATATATTTCCAACTTCCTGGATTTATGACAATTATCATTCCAGCAATAGTGGCTCCTCTAAAAGCATCTATTGAAGCAAGTCTTTTAGAAGAATTTGAAATATTATATCCTTTTAACATAAAAACTTTTTTTAACTGAAATAGCCTTATTCTAATTGTTTACTACACATCGTTTATTGAAAATTATTATGAGATGGTAAACTATTCACTCTTGTTCCATTTGTCTCCTCAATCTTTTTGTTAGATTTAATGTTCTGAGGGGACATTTGGCACTATTTTAACAGTACCATTTTCTTTTGTTCAAAAAAACTTTCAGTAGACAATTCATAGATATAAATTCCTGATGGCAAATTTTTATTATGAAATTCAACATCATACCATCCCTCACTTAATCTTTCATTAACTAAAAATTCCTTTTCGCTGCCAAGAATATTGTAAATTTTTAGCGATACATTTTCCTCTCGCGGAAGATAAAATTTAATGGTTGTCGAGGGATTGAAGGGATTGGGATAGTTTTGATTTAAAGCAAAACTGAAATTGTTATTGGGAGTTTCTTCCTGCAAAGAAAGTGGTTCTTTTTGTAAAACTTTATATGATTTATAAGAATGTATAGCAAAACCTAAAAAAGTTGGATCACTGCCGTAAACTCCATTTACAATATTTAGTTGGGATTCCATAAATGTAACACCCTCTTCAAAAAACGAAACCGTTTCCGGTGTAACTTGCCCCGTCTCAACTCCAATCCAAACCTTTTTAGATAATTCATTAGCATGGTTGATTTCATTTTCTGCATCGTTAATAATAACCGTTGAATTTTCATTATAATCCATAATCGCTATATAATCTACTTTCCCTTGCAATCTCTTTAACTCGGTTACACCAACATGGTTCTCATACCACCTGGGTATTGCAATTCCGAAGTAAAGATTTGTGCCTGCGCTGTCGATCAAGCGCTGGCAGCTATCCATATAGGTTACATATGATTCCCAAACAATCATTTTATCTACATCCCAATATGGAGGTTGATAACCTCTATCTTGTCGCAATAAATATGGTTCTACATCAAAATGAATTCCCTTTAGTTTTTCTTTATCGGAACTTGACGAAGCATTGAAAGCCAAGACTTTATTGATTCTATCTATTCCATCAGCCTGCTTATATGTTGCCCATGAAGGATCTCCATCCAGATATTCAATAGTTAATCCGCTATCTGATGCTTCCGCAAGAAAATTCCTAAGATTATTTGAATTTGCATATACCTGAGCTCTGCAACTAAAAAATAACACGGTTATTCGGTGATCAGGATTGCCATGCGGGCTTCGGCAAAATTCATACAATTCGTTTCTATTATTGCCAATGTTATCAATGATATTAGTAACTACATTCGCACTATTCCATACCCACATCGCTCTAGTTTTTTGACTGTATACAGAACTACAATTAAACAATAACAAGATATTTGTGAGAACAATAATTAATATTTTATTCATGTCTAAACCTTTAAACATCGTTAGTTTTGAACAACAATTTATCAGTCAATAATTTTCCGTTTAGAATTACATTTGCAATCTTAAGCTTATACTCGTCATTATTTTTTTTGATATCTGAAATAATTACATCAGCACATTTACCTACTTCAATACTTCCTGTAAGATTTCTAGACGATTCAACTTCACCACTCCTAGAGGAATAAATGCCAAGTAATTTTGCCGGATTAGCTGAGCACATTCTGGAAGTATAAAGTAATGCTTGCTCAAATTTTAACGGTCGATGAATTCTGTTCCATACTCCTTCAATTGGATTCGTAAACCATGTTAGTAAATTTGTAAAAGCTTTATCCATAGTTAATACGCTTCCAAACAACGAATTTTCTTCTTCCTTGCCAGCCAGGCGAATGTACTTGCCGTTTTTACTAATCTTACCAGCCACATTATTTATTTCAAATTCTCTTATTTTTTTTAGATTCGTTACAAACATACTGTCAGATATCGCTATACATTTGTCAACACCTTTTCTCTTAATAATATCTAGGATGTAAGATTTATCAACATGATAGCCATCCGGTATAATTTCGACATGCATTGTTTCAGTTTTCAATAATGCTTCTAAAGCACCGCCGTTTTCAAAAGGTTTGAATGATGAGGAAGACGGACCATTTAGTACATGAATTGCTAAAGTTAATCCATTTTGGATTGCCTTTAGGTATTGATTTCCATTAGCACCAGTATGCCCGGCTGCGCATATAATATTTTTTGATGCTAGATGTTTTATGAGTTCTAAAGCTGGTTCATCCCATTCGGGGACAACATTAACTATTTTAATATTACCTTCTGCAGCATCATGGAATTCTTCAAATAAACTTATTGAAGGTTTGAAAAAATATTTTGGATTGTGAGCACCACAGAATCTTATATCCTTCATGAAAGTGCCTTCCATGTAAATTCCATGAAATACATTTTTATAAAGACTTATAGATTCATTTTTATACTTAGCTATGAATTTGAATATTTTTTTTAGTTTGTTTATCGATGCTTCCAAAGTTGTATAGGCAACCAAAGTAGTTCCATGCTTAGCAAACTCCTTTAGCGAATTATCTAGTCCGTGTAAGTATTTTTCTTCTTCAATCAAAAATTTATTTGTGCTAACATCGTAAAAACCATTTGTTAAATCGAATCCTGCTATGCCATTTGTGTGAAGATCGATAAATCCCGGTAGAACATATTTTCCATTCGCCTCAATTATCTTTACGGATGAATCATTATTCTTCTTGGCACCAATTTTAGATATTACACCATCCTTAATTTCGATATCGATCTTTCTGAGACCATTTGGTAATAAAACGTTACCATCAATAATTCGAATTTTCATAGGAAAACGATTACTTAATTCTTTCAAATAGTTTTGCTACTTTTTCAGCTTCTTCAGCTGTCTGCTTATTTATTTTTCCCTCAAAATAAAAAACGAAGAATGAGACAAATAATTCAATGCCTGTATAGAAGGCAAATGAAGTTTGAGTGCCGGTTAGCAATGGTACACCAAACTTTGCCAACAAAAACGCCATGAACCCAGCAGCCCATGAGTAGATTGCCCCACGCCAAGTGGGTTTTCTGAATATCATACCAAATAATAATGGAATTGAGATTGGTCCTAATATCGCAGCATACCATTCCACCATCGTGTTAAAAGCTCCTTCTAAACGAATTGTAATTAGGGCAGAAACAATAGTTAATAAGCCAAATACAATAGTTGATATCATTCCTATCGAAATCAATTTTTTTTCTGAAGCATTTCCATTTACCGAACGCTGATAGATATCTTTAGTAAAAACGGCAGCTAACGAGTTTAAATCAGAACTAATCATTGACATTGTCGCAGCAAATATTGAACTGATAAATAAACCAATCATTCCAGGAGTCACCTGACTAAAGAACTTTTGCGCTACTAAGACATAAGCATGTTCTGGATTTTCAATTTCACCAATTACTAATCGAGCAGACCAAATAGGGATATAAATTGCCAGTGGATAAATGAGATATAACATCGCTGACAATATTGCTGCTTTTTTTGCATCTGAAGGTTTACCTATTGAATAAAACCGTTGTGCTAAACCCCAGGTGCCTCCGTTGTAGCTTAATATAATCACAAACAAATAAACCAGCATAAACCATGGTGATATGGTGTTACTAAAGAAAGATGAATGACCGGCCGGCAGACTATCCCACATATTGTTCCAACCGCCAACCGCATTAAGAACTAGATAAACCAAAATGAAAGAAGTAGTGAATTGAACAATGAATTGCATAAAATCAGTGAGCATTGTTGCCCAAAGCCCTCCAAACATTATGTATATCATAGTAACTAATCCGCAGCCGATTATAGTAAGCTCAATGGGAAAACCGGAAACCACATGTACTATAATTGCTAATGAATAAAGCTTTACACCTTCATCAATAAATTTTATACTAATACCGCTCCATGCAAAAAGTTTGCGTGTTTTCAGATCAAACCTTTGCTCCAGATATTCAATCGGTGTTACGACATTCAGCTTAACCCATTTTGGTGCCCAAACATAAGCTCCAATTATCATTGCAATAAAAATGGGAACCGCAAAAAATGTCCAAATTGAAAAGCCACTCATGTATGCAACTGTTGCGTGACCAACAAATGCAAAGGCACTGTATCCTGACATATGATGCGAAACAGCAGCCATCCACCAAGGAACTTTTCTTCCGCCTGCAAAGTAGTCTTCAATATTTTTTACTTTACTTTTAGCATAATAACCAAGTAATGAAACAAGAATAGTATATATTAAAATTACAATGTAGTCGGCAGTTTGAAGCAGCATAGTGGATTAATTTTTTAAGAATTTATTGAGTTTATTTTGTGCTAATATTTTTGTTTGAAAAATTCTGATATGGAATCATAAATAAGTTCGGCATTTTGGATGGAAGATTTTGTAGTCATCCATTCTTCAGCCCATTGTACATAGTCTCTTTTTAGTGAATCAATAAGTCGAATTACTTCTTGGTCAGGAATGCCGATTTCACATTCGACTTTTTTAACAATTTCATTTGCTAAAATCGATTGCCAATATTGAAAGTAACCTGCTTTTGACCAATTGGTGAGGATATCGATCCCCGACTTAGCTGTGCTAATAAAATGATGTAAGTTGTTGATACCTGTTAAAATTGAGTCAGTTGACTTCTTAATTTTGTTCTTAGCAAAATCCCACGTTCCGTTTTTATTCCATTTCAATACCAATTTATTTATGTAATCCTTTGGAGCAGGTTTAGAATCCTTCATCCCTGTCCACATAATTCCAGTAGTGTTCTCATTTACAAAAGGAAAGGGAAAACCAATTTGATTTGCAGTTTGAAAAAAATTTGTGCTGTTAACTTTAAAGATCTTATTTGATGCGAGCAATAATAGCTCTTCTCTTGATAATGCAGAATTTTCAACCGTAAGTGGAGCAAGGAAAAACCAAGGTTCTTGAGTTTCATAATTATGAATTCGAACAGCCCAACTTGTAACACAATTACCTAATAAACTACTTTGTACTGTTTTTCTTGCTGCTCCAATAATATTATCAACATGCATATCATTCCGACCGGCAAATACACCATCGCCATGAGAACGAGACGAACTGCATACAATGACATCAAAGCCCATTCGTTTTAGAAAATCGCTTGTGTAAAAAGAAACCAAATTTCCATTTTCATCAAATATTTCACGTATCTCTTGACGTATTGAATTGGTTATTTTGTCTTTACTAATCCTTTTACCTTCGCTCCAAACCATTACATTTTCTGGTGAGGAATCCCCATCCCAATAGTTCCAGTCCCAAATAATAAATTCTTTTGCAAGAGTTAAAATATCCTTTGGATGTTTTAAAATCATATCACTCCAGACACCCGGTCTGATACCTTTCTCTAATATAGGTTCGGATATTTCTTCAACATACTCAGCGTAGAATTTATTTTCACCAATCACTTCTGCAGCAGATTTACATTTATTACAACTAGCAAAAGCATAAGCTTCATCGCCGCCTAAGTGGAAATATGAAATTTCCCCAAACAAATCCAAGTACTCATTAATCCAATTCTTTAGAAACACTTTAACATCAGGATTACTTGTACAATAACAATCATATCTTGAAGAATCTTCTCGAAAAGACAAAAACTTTTCATGCTGAAGTACATATTCTGCATGTCCGATAGTCTGTAAAAGTGGAATTGGTTCAAGTCCCAGTGTTCTAGAATAGTTTATTATTTCCTTAAATTGGTTCTTAGTAAATGCATCCGGACTTGAGCATTCGGGACATGTTTCCCATTTAACATCATCCTCAATTTCCCAAAGTACTGCATTGTACCCCATATCGGCAACTTTTTTTAACCAATGTTTAAGATAATCCTCTTGCAATGCAACTGAATTAAAATCGAAATGAAATACTATGAGAGGTTTTTTTGCCATCAGATTATTTACAGACAGGGACGAGATAAAAGTAATCAGAAGAATTATTCGTAGATATTTACCCATTTTTTACAAGCCTGCTCACACCATTTAATTCAACACATTCACCGCATTCCAAGCTCAAATGAACTGCTTCATTAACCTTCGTAACTTCGTGTCCATCTCTACCTGATGGATAAGTGCCTTCTAAATCTTCTAGTTTACCGCCAATTTTCAAATGGTGTAAATTTTCAGCAAAATGTTGAATACTGGTAATGCCATAGCCTTCAAATTTTTCTTTTCCCTTTTTATCCTTCACTGAATGCATGAATCCCGAATTATGATTTCGTACACCGCACTCTGAACTGAAGCACGAGGTTGTGCCTCTATCATGTGAATCAGCTTCAACAATACCTTCGGTTCCGACGAGCCTAAAACCCTGATTAACAATTGATGAGAATTGCTCAGGTAAAATCCAAGAACTATCGAATGTTATCACTGCATCATTATCAAAAGAAATCATGCTCTGAATAGAATCATAAATATCAAAACCCAATTTTTTTAATTTGTGTTTTTGTCCTTTAGCAAAAACACTGACAACTCTGCTGTTCATCAACCAGCTCATTAAATCAATAAAATTAGAACCTAAAAACCAAATTGGAGAAGTATTGTGCACCCAGCTCCTAAACCAATCGCGCGGAACAATAATTTTGTCTTCCATATAACAATAGCCATATAAAAATTTTCCAAACTTACCCTGATCTATCAACTCCTTAATTTCAATATGGTAAGGATCATATCTTTTGTGAAAATCAATTTGGAGTAAAAGCATATTTTTTTCAGCCAGACTTATCATTTCAAATGATCCCTGACTTGAAACATCGAGTGGTTTTTCCACAAAAACATGTAATCCATTAGAAAGGGCATGTAGAACAATATCTTTATGAAGATGGTCTTGAGTGGCAACCGAAATTGCATCAAGGTTTTCTTTTTCGATCATTTCCTCGTAGCATGCGTAAACAGGGATATTAAAATCTCTTTCAATATCAACTTTTTTCGCTGGATCTATTTCTGCAGCAGATGCCAGTTTGACATCATAAAGATTCTCCATTTGTTTAAATGCGTGCAGATGGTACTTCCCAAATCTTCCTACACCGACTGTTGCTATTCGAATATTTTTCATTGCTTTTACAATTTGATTTGGTGATTAGCTTTCACTAATCCAAATATTTACTTGTTCTTTAAAGAACCGTTCCAGAATTGGTATAGTAGCGCCGAGTGCGCCAGCATAACTTCCCATTTGCGAAAAAACAATTTCTGTGTTTTTACGCGGAATTTCCAATGCTCTTTTCTGAACAATATTCATTATTGAACTATTTATTAGGTTACTCGCGCAACTTATTTTCCCGCCGAGTATTATTCTTTCAGGATTAAAGAGATTAATAATTGTCACGATTCCTTCACCTAGATTTTGTCCCATTTTGTCAATAAGACTGAAAGCCAGCTTATCACTTTCATTTGCCGCAGCGCAAATTCGCTCAAAATCTAGTTTAGTCAAATCATCATTAATCATGGTGGGTAGAATGGAAGAAACACCTTGCTTTAATAAAGTTTTTGCTTGATTAACTATTGCTTGAGTACTTGCAATTGCTTCTAAACATCCCAAATTGCCGCATTTACAAAGCGGGCCATGATCATCGACAGAGATGTGACCAAACTCTCCGGCAGATCCCGAAACGCCTTCATACAGTTTACCATTGAATATTATTCCCATCCCAAGACCAGAGCCAATATTTAAATATAAAATGCTGTCTTTACCTTTTCCGAGTCCATAATTAAATTCCGCTAATGCTGCTGCATTGGCAATATTATTTACATAACATGGAAGGTCGAATTTCTCAGCTATTATTTCCTTGAACGCAACATTACCCCATTTTACAAGGTGAGGAAATGGAAGCACCGTATCATCATTCGGATTAAAGAGACCAGCAATAGCAACACCGACACCTAAAAAATTTTCTTTTGCAATCTCTGATTTCTTCATTAAACCTGCTATTGAATCAATGAGAAGGTTTATTACTGCATCTTTGCCTATACTTTTATCATAAGGTTTAGAATCTTCAAATAAAATTTTCCCTTTTAAGTTTCCAATTATTGTTTGTATTCTAGTATGAGATAATTGACATCCAATGGTATATCGATAATTTGGATTTACTTCAAACAATGTAGATCGGCGCCCACCATTAGATACTTCTTTCCCATTTTCAATTGTTAAACCAATTCTATTCAGCAATGATGTAATTTTATTCACTTTTGCAAAACTAATTCCTGTACTATTCACTATTTCCCGCTGAGTAATTGGTCCCTCGGAATTAATTCTTTCGATTACCACGTTCAAGTTTCTTCTTCTAAGTAAAGTTTGCCCCTTTATTAAAGAGTCTTTATTGCTAATCATATAATTGATCTCATGAGTAAAAAAATTTTCCCCATTGTAATAAATTTGGTTATCAATATTCTATCTATAATATATAAGTTCATTCGATTATAATAAAATAAATCCTGCTGTAATTTGTAACGGCCAAGAAAATCTGTTCTTGTTGGTCATGATATAGCTTACATCCATTCTCATTCCCAATGTATTAGAAATTGAATATCTAATTCCTGCACCAGCTGTAAAATTTCCTTCATCATAATTCATGCGATAGCCGCCGCGTATTCGGAATAATCCAAGATAATCATATTCCATACCTATGTTTATCCTCTCGGTATAATCCCTGGGGTGAATAGCATCTATCGCTAGAGTTAAGCGACTTTGAGATTGATTATCATAAAAATCTAATAAATTCATCGAGACGCCGATTTTAAATGTAAGCGGCGTGCTAAATGCTTCTTGCTCATATTTAAGATCGGTTGAAAAATGCTGTACAGTCATAGATAAAGCCAAGCTCTCTATTCCTGGATAGTACAGAGTACCAAAATCGAAACTTACGGCAGATAATATGTTATCGGTATTTGTTTCAGCACCTGTAACTGAGATCGTTTTATTGCTGCCATAATTTTCATATAAATATCGAATTTGTCCTCCAAAGGAAAACTGTGAAGATACTTTTTTTGAATATGCAAGTCCGAATGCTAAATCGGTAGGAGAAAATTTGCCTTCGTCTATATAGCCGTATTGCACAGATTCTTCAATTGTAGAAGCAACGGACGTTTTAAGTAAATCACCATAATCCATCCACAATATATTTAGCCCGAGGACTCCCAGGTTTTGCAAATCTATCGCAACCGCTGCAGCATTCATTGAAATATCCGCAATCCAAGCATTATGGCTAAACATAAATTCATGATTTTCCAATTCAGCTAATCCTGCAGGATTCCAAAACATTGCTGAAGCACCTTTAACATCAGAAATTCCGGCTTCTCCTTTTCCTACCATTTCAGCATCGACACCAATTTTAAGAAATTGCATACCGCTCTGTGCAACTTTATTAAAATTGTCTTGTCCAAAAAGCATATCAGCTGAAATTAAAAAGCTGAGGTATACGACTGTAACGAATATATTTTTTTTCATCGTATTACTACAAATTTTATGATTTCATTGCCCAATTCAGATTCTATGTGAGCAATATAAAGCCCACTAACAATAAATTGGTTAGAATCAGTAACTTGATTCCATTCTTCAGAACCAAGATTATTGGCGTGATAAATAGTTTTTACCAAATCACCCGCAATGGTAAATATCCTAATGGTACATTCCCCCGGCAAACCCACAAATAAAAGCTTATTATTTTCAGTATCGCTTGGATTATTAGGATTTCCATAATTTTTTGAACGAATGTTAAATGGATTCGGTACTACTCTAAGATTATTTTTAAATCCTGGATGAGTTGTTTGAGGTGCCATAGCCGCAGAAGTTCCGACATAAGCAGTTGAAGTAAGTCTAGAACTCTCTAAGGAAACCCCTGGGTTAAGATAATTTTGAGAACCATCATCAAATGAAGTAACCGCATAATAATAGTTGAACCCCATTATTATACTTGAATCAATAAAAGAATGCACAATGGGATTGCCGCTATTCCCACCCATCTCATATATTTTTTCCCACATATTATCAGGAGATATTGCAGCCCGATATATTCTGTAGCCAGCAAAGTCTTTAACTTTTGTATCAGGATCTATAGCATCTTCAGCACTTGAGGACCAATTGATCTTAATGTTGCCAATCCCAGTGGAAACAAATATTGAATCGGGAGATGGAGGCGGATCAGGAATATTAAAATTCCGATTATACGCAAGTTTGGCAGCATTAAAGGATTTGAATAACGAATCTCTGCCCGTAGCAACTTGCGCTTCATATTCAGTTTTGGTCATCCCTCCACTAAGAAGTTGTAGACCTATTTCTTCAGCATTTTCACGTGATATTCCATCTATTATTTGAACAAGCACAAGTCGAACATCCTCATTTATTGGAATGTTATAAGGGCCGAAACTGACTAAAAAATTGGAAGCTCCATAACCGGCAAAATTTTGATTGCCGCCTTGAGATAATTTTTGAATTTGTGAACTGGCGCTCGCTTCAAGTCCAGAAGCATCTGTTACATTTTTAGGTTGCGAAGGATCATCCGAAGAACCTGATTCCAAATCATCAATAGCTTGTTTATCTGCGTGTAATATTCCTAATCCATAGTAACCAGGCACTCGGGGTTCTCCAGTTATTGGATCAGGATCATAGTTTTCCGTCCCAACATGATTTCCATCCCATGCAATCATAACTCTTGCAGAATCAGCACTTTTGTCACCCTGGACCCATTTATCATAAGTATCACCATAATATTCATAATCATCGTCTAATTCTGTTCCGCCAAATCTTGGTTTAATATCCGATGAAAATGGAAAACCAAGCCATACATTATTCAATTGTTTGGTTAACTCTTTAGTCGCAGTATTCTTATCAACATTACCAGTATTAATAAATTTATAGTCATAGATAATGTAATTTTTATGTCCTTCGATAGCATAGGCATAAGTTTTTAATTGAACTGTCAACCCCAAGGATGTGGTCCAAACACTTTCTATTTGTTCATCGCAAATGAGAGAAGAAACAACGTTTGCATTATCAAAACTTTCAGCTTTTATCATTCCGCTGCCATCATCTATCCTAACAACAGGGTATTTATAACGAATTCTTTTCTGCAGACTAAGCGGAACGATATCATCTAAATTCACATAAAGATTTCCGCAAGCTACAAAACCGTCTTTTGGTACAGTATCATTTACTCCAATAAAATTCTTTGCACCCATCCAAACTCCCCAAGATTCAATGTACATTTTTTTAGAGGAAAAATTAAAATATCGTGAGTCGTATGGCCATGTTGGGTATAAGATTGTATTGTTCCGATATAGTAAGGCCCCATTTTCAGTTACTTCTGCAGCTAAACGATTAATATGGTGCTCAAATTTTGTCTGTGCCAAAAGCACTATTTGAAATAATAAAATATTCAGTGCAACAAATAACTTAATACGCATATTCATTTTAGCTCCATACTAAAAATTAATCCTTATCCCCAAATAAATATCGCGAGGAGTATTGAAAAGCAGCTGAGTCGGAAAATCAGCAGATTTGGGAAGCTTAATATTATCAGCTTCATAATCCCCAGGTTGATCGTTACCACCTTCTTCCGGTAATATTAAAGAGTCTAAATAATCATTATATAATCTTAAATAAGGCAACAACAATGATCTAAGATTTTTATTAAGCTCCTTTACATTGAATAAGTTGTAAACTTCTACGTACAACTGGCACATAATTCCACTAATATCTATTGCCTTCGATAATCTCATATTTGTATTTTGATGAGGTCTCCACCTCATATTATTATTTATCCCGGGAAGACCTTTGGGATTATATGTAAACGTATGCCCACTTCTGTATTCATGAGTAAAATTTAGAGCCCAATCTCCAAATATGTCTATATCTAATACATCTCTTCCCCAATTCGGCGGAGTTCGGAATGTGATATTAGCAAGTATTGAATAAGACGCTCCCGGAGTTGATTGAGTGCTGCTGCTTTTAACAGGAGTTCTTAAAACATCTTCATAAAAAACAGCATCCCCAAAATTTCCGGAAGATGTAATGAGATAATCAAAACTTAAATTTCCAGTTACAAAATCTCCTAATTTTTTTTCAAAAATTGCTTCTAACCCTCTGGAATCGGCATAATTTCCATTTGAATAAGAAGATATTCTGCTCCCATTTTCTGAGTAGTAATCAACCCACATTATCTGATTAGTAATGTTTCTATAATATCCGGAAATGTGAAATAAATACTCATCGCCTATTTGCTGCTCAAATCCTAATTCATAGGCAATTGTTCTTTGTGGTTTAAGATTTGAATTTTCGATACGGTCATAAAATCCACCATATCTTTCCCTTTTATTGTACAAGTACAAAACACCAGGTTCATCGTAAAAATGACCATAATTAAAAAACAATTTGCTTTTCTCACTGATCGGATGGGATATTCCAACCCTTGGGCTAACATAGAAGAATGGATCAATCTCCTTAGTAGGCACCAAACTTAAACTATCAAGCGTAAAGTAATCTGAGAACATATCAGTAAAATAAGTCCCGCGTCGGTTGGTATAATCAACTCTCAAACCCAAATTTGCAATCATCCCGCCAAATTCAATTTTATCCTGGAAATAACCTGCAAGTTTTATTGGAATCTGTCTGAACTTATCGTGCTTAATTAATGGGGGAGTTATTTGAACAAGCCCGTGGTCCATATCTAAGTCATTATAGTTGAATTCGAAACCAGTTTTTATTTGATGATATTTATCAACTTGACTTATTAAATCAAACCTGGTATTAATTAATGTTTCGCGGGAGTAATCTCTCTCTTTTCCATGACCTCCTAAAATAAATGAAAAACCCGTAGTTGTAATTCCAAAATCACTTTCTCTGCCTCCGAAATCTCGTACGGTATCATCAGATACCCACCCCTCGGGAGCAGCATCAAAGGTAAAATCACCTACTGAAAAAGTTTTTTCGCTGCTTCTATTGGGTGCATGGTTTACAAATGAGCGGCGTAATAAATGTGATAATTTAAAATCATAAAAAGTATTATCTGACAAAGCGTGTGTTATGTTTAATGCAAACTGATTTCTATATCTATCAGCTATAGACCTCATTGCCTGATAGTACTTTGTGAGCGGATACTGCATGCTATAAATCGCTTGCTCTGTGGTTGTAACCGAAACCTGTGGTGTATTGTATGTTGTGCTGGATAAATTCTGCTGATATGTCCCTTGAATGTTGACTTTCATCGCTTTTATTGGGTTGAAAGTGAACTTCCAGAACCAATTCATATCTTCAAAATGATCTCGCGATAATGGAACGGCGAACATATTATATTCATATCTTAAGCTGGTAAAAAAGGTTACCAATTTATCGCCAGTTAAATAATCTGCAAAAGGTACAGGCCCACCAAAACTAAAATCGGCTATGTGATCTGGTTTATGTCCGTATTGTCTTTCGCGATGCTGATACTTCCATACTTCTTGAGCTTGTTCTGGTGTAAATCCATATATTGTATCATTAGCTGCAAAAAATTCCCAATAGCTATCAGGATTCAGTGGATCATGAATTCCGTCAGGCCCGTACAATGCATCGTTATGTCCATAAAGCACCCACTCTGGTGCCGTATTTTGATCAAATATCGATTCACCAAAATGTTTTCGCACAGCAGGACTATATTTTATATCAGCACTTGCATGATATTTTTCTGTTCCATCTTTTGTGACAACATTAATTACCCCTGATCTGATATTACCATATTCAGCATTAAAACCACCAGTAAGAATCTCTGCTGCTTTTAACGAACTTAAATTAAAATTTGTAAGAGAACCGCTGGACAAAGCTTCAGTAATATTAAGCCCATCTACGAAAACTCCGACTCCAGTTCCGCCTCTGATTGACAATTCATTTGTAATCTGTTCTTGAGTATCATTTGTTCTAGCCCTATAAATTGTACCTGGCTGGAGATTCAGTAAATTATTAAAATCTATCATTGGCACTGCCTCAACCTCGGCAATTTGGATATCGATTTTGCTCGAAGATACATCCATCGCAATAGGTGGTCTATCAGCCACTACAACAACTTCTTTATCTAATTCTATCGAAACTTTATGCATTTGCACATCTAAGTCAGTTGTTCTATCAATAACTACCTGCACATCAGTTATTGTAACGGTTTGATATCCGATAGACGACACTCTGATTACATAGCTGCCAGGGTCTACACCAAGAATTGTGAACTTGCCATCAAAATCAGAAGCAGCTCCTCTATTAGTCCCTTTTATAAAAATGTTCACACCAATTAAAGGTTCTTTGGTATCTGCGTCAATAATACTACCTTTTATTTTTCCGGTATTCCCAGCAAATAATGCTTCCGAAATGATAAAAGATAAAACGAAAATGATCTTTATAAAATTTCTGCTTTTTATTTTTAACAGATTAATCATAACATGTGCTCTAATTATTGTTAAAGTTCATTTTACAGAGGTGCCCCATGCAAAAATTATCTCATAAAAGGATGTCACATCGATATGTTCTTGCTAAACTAAAAAATGATAAAGTTGGGGAACAATTGACTATTGTTCCCCCTTTATTAGGTTTTTTTGATCCGTTCTTTTGAACTAGTCTATCTTATTACTTAATTCATCACGTTTCGATTTGGCACTATTTCATCAAAATCATCTTCCTTGTTTCATTAAAATTACCAGCATTGATTTTGTAGAAATAAATACCGCTTGATAATTTCGATGCATTCACTTCAACTTGATGGTAACCCTTATCTTGCTCCTCATTAACTAATAATAATATTTCTTCTCCTAAAGCATTAAGAACTGTAAGCTTTGCATTAGTTTTCTCTGCTAGTACATAGCCAATTGTTGTTGTAGGATTGAAAGGATTAGGATAATTCTGCTTAAGACTAAATTTATCTAACAATTGAATATCGACTTCTACAGTTTGGGAATACTCATACTGCCCATTGAAATCAAGTTGTTTGAGACGATAGAAATACTTGCCTGGTTCAAGATTTTTATCTGAATAGCTGTATTCATTTGTTTGTGTGGTTGTTCCATGTCCATCTACAGTGGCAAGTGTGTTGAACTCTCCACTGCCAGCTTTTCTCTGTACTTCAAATCCCTTATTATTTAATTCAGAAGCTGTTTGCCATGCTAATACTACGCTGTTATCCGAAACTTTTGCTGAGAATGAAGTTAACTCCACAGGAATTTCAGGAACAGTATCACGTGTTAGACTAACATCATCAAATCCATAATAAACTGAAGATGGAACTCCATCTGGAGGATTAACTACAAGCACCGCCTGTATATAAGCAGTTCCTTCCGGCATTGTCTGGACATTTGTAAATTTTTTCCAATATGGCATTACCCCATCTTGGAAAATTTCATACGCTAGAAATGTTGCCCCAGTGATACTTTTGGCAGATATTTTTAATGCAACATAACTTGCAGCAGGAACAGTGTCTGATACATCTTTTATAAATGCACTAAATCTCCAAGTCTCGCCTTCTGCTGCAGGAAAACTATTTTGATAAAGTAAGTAGTAACCGGTAGTTGTGCTTCCACATTTTGTCCAATAATCTCCATTAACAGCTCCCGCCTTATCTTTCAGCACTTCCTTGCTTGCACCGCTTTGAGCGAAACCAATCCATCCTTTAGGTACTCCGCTAACTGAATCCGGACCTTGTTCGAAACCCGGATTTGCGAGCCAATTTGCTTCAAGCGGAGTTGCAGGACTCTCATATATCAACTCACAACTTAAATCGTCAAAACCATAAGAAGCTTCCGGTGCCCCGTCAGCTCCATGAACAACAATTACTGCTTGTAGGAAAGCTGTACCTACAGGCATAATTTGAATATTTGAAAACTTGCTCCAGGACGTTGTAACTCCAGTATAATAAACTTCCCAAGCTTTAAAAGTCCCACCCGAACTATTTTTTGCTGATATTTTTAATGCTGCAAAACTGGCCCCCGGGTATGCCGGAGATATATCTTTAATAAATGAGCTGAATTCCCAGACATCTCCAGGTTTTGCTGCAAAGGAGTTTTGATATAAAAGATAATAACCGCCATTTGTGCTTGTGCATTTCGCCCAATAATTCCCGGCATGGGCTGTTCCGGCATCATTCATTAATTGCATGCTAGCACCGGTTTGACCAAAACCAATCCATCCGGTAGGTATTCCAGAGGTATCTACACCTCCTTCGAATCCAGGATTAGTAAGCATGTTTTGACCCAGCACTAGAGCACTTGCAGAACAGAAAATCAGTAACGAAAGAAAAAGCCTTTTCATGAAGACCTCCATTGTGTTTATTTAATAAGTAATTATTTAGTAACTGTGAACACGTCTCAACAAAGTGTTTTACTTGAGTAGAATCATTTTCTTCGAGCTCATAAATGATCCTGCCTGTAACCGATAAATGTAAATACCACTTGCCAAATTTTTAGCATTAAAATTAACCTGATACCGTCCTGAATTCTTATATTCATTAATCAACGTCATGACTTCTTGACCAAGAATATTGTATACCTTCAAGGAAACAAGTTCGGCATCTTTTAAACTAAATTGAATTGCTGTATTCGGATTAAAAGGATTCGGATAGTTCTGCTGCAAATTGTAAGTAAATTCTGATATTAGATTTTCACTTTCTTCAACAGAAACTACTGTGTTTGCATCAAATTCATCTACACCCTCAACTTTATCAATCACTATCGTTTTTACTTCATCAATTGCCTCAGGATCCCGAACATAAAAACGGATTTGGTCAATGTTAGCTAAATCTCCTTTCAACTGTTCATCAGTTCCAACATCGCCTGACCATATTGGGTCGTCAGGATTATTTCCCAAATATCTAAATCCGTTAACAGAATCAGCTTTGAATTGGACACCCAAATGCTGCCATGTTAATTGATCGAGTTTAAATTTTGCACTTTCCCACATCTCATTTCCGCTCATCAATCTTAAGGTAATCGTATTATTGCTCCCATCACCTTTTAGCCAGAATTGCATACCGCCCTTTAATTCAGAAAAATTCAAACCAGGGACAATATTTCTTTTTCTTACTCCTGTATATCCGTTTGCACCATTATAAGAGATTGTCATAGCTTGTGCGCCGCTTTTATAATCACTTGTTGATAAATCCAATGACACACTACCTGTTCCAAACTGGTTCCAAACTGTTTTTAAGTTATCTGAGTCAGTATATGTTTCAAAATCATCTGCAGCTACCGCAGGCAGAGGCGGAAATTTATTTACAGCATAAATAGCGTCGATTGATATTGTTCTCAAAAGGGTATCGATATACCGGGGATGTGCTTCAGGTATATAAGGAGGAATGGGAGTGTTGAAAAACCTTTTATCAATCCGAACTTCCATTATTTTGCTTAAACTAGCTTTTAATTCTTCATTTGTTCCAACCGGACAGTCCCAGCATGTACTATTTGGATCGTTACCCAACCAGCGAAAGCCCTTTGTGCCATTTGCAACGAATGGAATAGTTACCAGGTGCCAAGTAGTATCTTCTAATGAAATCCAGTTTGAACCCCAAAAATTATTACTTGCATCTTGAAATCTAAATAGAAACAAATCCTTGGTACCGTCACCTCTCAATAAAAATTGAATTCCACCTTCTGAACTGATAGATGATAAATCAGGTATTTTATAAAGTACTTGGCGACTTCTAAACGCTACACCCCACGTTGTTCTTTCTTCAGTTTGAAAGAACCAAATTGCATTTTTATATCCCTCCGGTGCTTGATTATCCCTAGCCAATTCATAATCTAGCGTTCCGTAACCAAAGCCCTGCCATTTGGCCACAAAATCAGTTAACCCGATATACTCTTCATAATCCGCTATTTTTATGGTGCCGGGTGCATTGGGCGGGAAAAAATCCATAGCACGAAAATCATCAAAGTATATTTTGTATGAGTTTTTATCAGATGTGTCGGGATAATCTAAGTTTATCTGAAATCTTGTGATGACACCTAAACTAGATTTCATATCTTCTTCTGTTTGAGTCGCCGGCCCATTCGTATACCATAAATGTAATCCATAATTATCGGTTGAGTCAAGAATAAACGGAATCCTTACAATATGCCATGCAGTATCTTTAAGAGGAATAGTGTGAGACCTCCATCTAGCATCTATAGTTCCTGCTTGATCAAAAAATTGATAGTATCTAAATCTTAAAACATTATCAGTTCCATCTCCCTTAAGATAAAACTGTAAACCCGCTTTGGCTTTGCTCAAATCCAGTGGGAAAAAACTTTCATCCGTAATTATTCTCTCAGCAACACCTCCCCATGTGCTTGTTGAAGCATTGTAAGTATATTGAAAGTACTTAGTTCCTCCTGGAGCAGGTTTTTGAGTTGTATCTTCTACTAGGGCAAAATCCGTTGATGCAAATCCAAATATTCTCCAATGCTTTGCAAGACTATCAGTATTTACATAGCTCTCAAAATCTTCGAGAACTTTCGTTTGAGTATAGCTGACATTGGGAATTAAAATCAGCGCAGCTAATGTTGAGAATAGAATAAGTAACAATTTCTGATTCTTCATATTATTTCTCCTAATATTTATGAAAAGTGTTTATTAAAAATTGATTAGCGTGATTGATGCGATATTTAGGCTGATAGTTGTCAGTGGAAAGATGGATAGGTATTAAAAGAATCTCGTTCCGAATGTTTGAGCCAATGACCTTAGAAACCCACAGTCGAGATTTTTTATAAAGTAAAATTAGGATCACAAGCACCCTCTTACATGGTAGTTAAATGGCTTTAGATAATAATTCTTATTTTTACAAGAGCAATATATGCATAAAACCATGTTTTGTCAATAACTTTTTATTTTTTATTTAATAAGTAGTGGGTATCATAAGAAAATACTATGAATTACTCTTTTATTTATAATATTCTATTAAAATATTCAATATTAAATTTAGCGCAAGTGCTCCCAGAGCTGACCGCTTATGACAATTCAAATCTTATGTCAGTAATTAAAAATCACAAATTGAATATGATTTCCTGATATTATTCGCATTTTCTCATTGAATCTATATAAATTATTTGTACGGTTGCAGATTTAGAATAGATACGAAAATGAATGGGAAAAACCACTTAACCCATGGGGGAATTGCTACTTTTATGGGGTTTAAATGAACGGACCTCTGCTATACTAGTTTAAAGTGAAATTGCTGTAATGGAAACCAAATCCTTAGCAAAATTTCGTAGCGAACCATAAAGTTCTTTTTCAGGTATAATCGGATCTCGTATCTATCCATCTTAAGCTAAACATCTCTAATAATAATTTTTTTTTATTAGGAAGAATTATCCGGGAGAAAAGACAGAAAGTCTTAAGAAACTTTATTCGATAGTCTAATTACTTAAATTGTAATTTTACAAACCCGAAAATAGCTATAGTTAAGAATATGCGAATAAACCAAACCATTAGCATTAAGACAAAATCTTTTCACTTGTTAGAAGTCAATTAACGCAATCGTTCTACAATCTATTAGTTTCTCAAATATTAGATGGTCGGATTTATCTTAAGGTTTATGGATGTAAGTCTCAATGGAATTATTAAATGAAAAGTTAATCAAAATCATGAATAGATGCTCTTTCAAACATATTTATTTCGTGTGGTTTGTCGCTCGGACTAGAAGACCAATTGAAAATACTCCCTAACTTCCTAGTATCAATTCGCTAAAAAGAACATATGTTTATCATTAACCTTCCCACTTATAAACTTCATACTGATTTTTTGTCCGGATTCATCTTTAAAATTAATCTTGCATACTTTATCTTTAATTTCCTGGCCGAAAGAGATCTTATCAATATCCTCCTCATTATTAACCCCTTTCAATAAAAAAGAAGAATGTAATGTCCCACTACTATTGATTTGAAAGATGGAAGTTGGTGTTTTGATATTTTTAGCATGCGATCCAAAATAGTCTTCTTCCATTAACAATTTTATTGAATTACCATTTGAAGCCGATACAAGTGCTAACTTATCTCCGGAATCAATAATTAAGTTATTCGACGATTTATAAGAACTGACATTGATATCTGCAAATCTGAATCTAGCTTCATAATCATGATAACCGTGGCATTCAAAGCAATCATGAACAAATAGGTATTTATCGAATAGTAAAACTACATCTCGTGTCCATCTTACCCCGGAGTTAGTTTCGTCTGTTTCAGGAGAAATCATTCTGCAGAATTTATATTCCGGCTTAACTACTAAATGCTGGATAACATTCTCCGTATATCTTTTTCCTGCCCATTGTACTTCCTTCTGCGAAGTTGCAAAATCACTCTTCCCATCAATAATAACTGTATTATGTGCTTTTGATGTTCGGTACCACTCAATCAAAAGTGGATTATCATAATTACTGCAGCCGCTGTCGACCAGAATTGGTTTGTTATTATACCAAACATTTACTGCCAGTCTTCCTGCATGTGCGTGTGATCCAATCAGTTTGGCAGCATTTAAATTAATATACCAGGAGGGTTTCTCTGTATTTAATTCGGATCGCATGACAGCGAATTGTGTATTCTTAAAAATGACTGTTCGAGGTTGTGCAGGTAATTTTTCAGTTCCAATTATACCGGCCAGAGTAGGCAATATATACGAAACTTTCTGCTCGTAAGAATCGTTAATTGGTGGAACAGTATTATCAGGTTGTGCAACCGCAGATAAGTACTTATACATTTTTACTAAAAGCGGCAAAATTAGTTCTGGATCTCCCACTCTATTTGCCTTAAGCAATAAATAAGCATCACGGAAGACAGAGGACATAAACGGATAATAACCAAACATCTGTTCAACATTTCCTCCATCCTCATAAAAAGCATGCTTCACATGGTGATTTATAATTTTAAGAGCAGTCTGCAATAACTCTTTAGATTCTGGAAGCGCTGGGAATAATAGTGCAAGATAAAGAATAGCAAGCGCGCCATGCGACTGATGATTGAATTCGTTCAATGCTTTTTTACCAAAATCCTTCATTAGTATCTTAGCATGTTCCGCCTGAAGATCATAAATAACGGTTTTTTCGGTTTCTGATAATCCGTCCTTAGCTAGATAATAACACCACGATAAATTAATCGATCTCCAAGCTACTTGCATATCAAACCAATTGTATTTTGATTTTGATGGACCTCCCACCGGATTTTCAGTAATCCAGTTTTTTAATAAATCCATCATGAATTTGATATGCTCAATATTTTTATCGAGATAATAAAGTCGTGCGAAAGATGGAAGATAATAGAAACGATTGAACCACACACTCTTTTCCAGTTCAGATTTTTCAAAGATGCTCCAATCGGGAGGATTACCTAAATTCTTTTCGACTAAACCGCTTCTCATTATTTCAGCAATTATTTTGTCCTCTTCAGTCCCCAATAACTCCATCTGAATAAATTTGCCGCCCTGATCTTTTGGGATATATTCTCCAATATTATAATCACTGAGATATTTATAAAATGGGAAGATTCCTTCCTGCAACTGATCTGAGTCTTTAATTAATTTTGCTGAGGAAAAAAGAGATTCTGCATTCAGAAAGCTTGACATAAGAGTTCCTGAGACAGTAACGATACTAGCCCACAGAGACTTTTTTAAAAACTTTCTTCTGGTATCTTTAGTTAAAAAGAATTTCTTCATTAGCGTATATCCTATTCTGTAAATTCTGTTTTGTAAAAATAAAAATATTTATAAGTAGTATCATTAAAAATTTGAGGAGATTAAAGTTTTTAAATTATTACTGTAAAATATTACTACTTACAGTGGGATAACGGTCAATCGGTAGATAGATTGCCGAATCTGCTCCAACCTATATTCACGTATTCCGAATGCTAATTAAAAAATGAATGGAAAAGATTGTGAATGATAGTAAGGGGTGCTCCTTAAAAAATTACATTATTACTCTTAGAGCATTATACCTTTATTCTCACTTCTTAAATAATGAATTTTTTCCAATAAGTATTAGAAAATAATTTTCTATCTTAATTAGTGCTAAACTTAAAGCAATTTAATATTTGCTATGTCAAAATTATGTAAGTGAGTTAGCACGAATCATACTAGTATCAAACATGCACTATTAGGATATGAATAAGCGCTCATTACTATTTGTTCTAACAAACTAAAAAGTTTTGAACTTAGCTTGCAAACAGTATTTTTCTATTGATTATTTTGGTTAGTTCATTAAGTTAAGATAAACGTTTTTATTTAGGGCTTAGCACACTTGGTTTAGAGGATGTGTCTTACTAGTGAATATCACTAACTCACCAATTAATTCTTAATAAAAATTTAAATAAATTCACTTAAGAAATTCACAAAACGACATTTATAGACCATCGGTAAAAAAAGATGGAGAGTTTTTGGAGACCCCCATCTAAATAATCAATTATTGGTTGAATTTCAGACAATTTTACAGATAGCGTCACTTCTCTCTCTCCGCTCACCTTAACATATCTTGAACTACATAATCATATATAATTCTTGAAACTTCTGCTTGCGCTTCAATTACTGCCTTATCATCTTTTGCATTTTTTGATAATAACACTAAAATGTATTTTTTTCCATCGGGTAAGAATAGTATACCTGAATCATGACCAACACCGGTAATTGAGCCGGTTTTGTGAGCAACCTTAACTTCAATAGGAAGCTTAGCAGGTATTCTTGAATTGTGTTTTTGCTGTAATAAAATTTTTATCATTTCATTTGTTAAACTTTCGTTTACAAACTTATTATAAACTAAATTTTCATAAATCAACATCAAATCATAAGCAGTAACAATATTATTCATCCCAAGTTCAAACGCTTTAATATCTTCAACTCCGCGCAAAACCTTAATATCCTTAGCACTAATTTTCCTCATAGTTTCAGTTACATTCTTTGCATCAACATATTCAATTAGAATATTTGTTGCCAAATTGCTGCTAACCGTAATCATATGGAAAACAAGGTCTCGGATGGTCTTTCTTTTACCAATAAAATCATAGAGTTCTTCCCCGCTGTCATCTGATATTTCCATTGAATAAGCCGAACCATCAACAATGCTCTTAAATTCATTTTTAATTTCAACCGAATCATCTAAATTCAATTTATTTTCTGCCGATTGCTTAAAAACCTCTATCATTAACGGAGTTTTCATGGTGCTTGCAGCATGAAAGATCATCTTTTCATTTATAAACATAGAATCTTCATCTTTATCAATGACCTTAAAGGCTAAAGCAAAATCACCTTCTAAGGATTTGAATATCGATTCAATTTTTGTTTTGAGTGCATCAATTTTTTGTGGAAACATTTTGGTTCCAGATAAGATTAGGAATATAGTTAGGATATATTTTATCATTAAGAGTATAGCTTAAAGAAACTAATGTTATTATTAGCTGATCAAGAAATTATCTCAGTATTCAAAGCAATTTCTTCGAGGATTGAAGATACTCTAAGACAATCCTTCATGTCTCCATTAAATACCAACGCTTTACCTTTTACGTGAACTTCAAAGGTTAAACCGCGTGCAACCTCAAAAGGGCAATTAATGGCTTTAATTATTTGATTGATTACTTCTTCGAAAGTGTGCCACTCATCATTATAAAGGATGACTTTACAAGCTAAGCCGATAGAGATGTTTTCATCAACATTAACATCTACCTTGGGGTTTTCAAGTGTTTCATTGTTCATATTTAAATTTATCAAATAATATTTTTACAAAAAAGAACTTGAATGTTTCTGATTTTTTTTTATTTGTATAGAAAATGCAGTTTGATTTTATACGCCTGCATGTATATATTTTAATTAAGTTTCTATTCACAAATGGAGGTTAAATGAAAATAGCAGTTTGCGTGAGTCATGTTCCCGATACTTCCACAAAAATTAAAATTAATTCCGATGGAAAAGCAATAGATCCAACTGGAGTGGCTTTTGTTGTAAATCCATACGATGAATATGCGATCGAAGAAGCTCTTAAGACTAAAGAGAAATTTGGCGGAGAAGTTTACGTATTAAGCGTTGGCGGTGAGCCAAATAAGGAGTCAATTCGTAAAGCTCTAGCAATGGGTGCTGATAATGGAATTTTATTAAAAGATGATAATGAACGCGATTCTTTTGCTGTTGCTAAGGCTCTAGCAGAGGAAATTAAGTTACTTGGATGTGAATTGGTGTTTTTTGGCAAACAATCAGTTGATTATGATAATTCAATCACCGGACAACTAACGGCGGAAATTCTTGTATATTCATGCATTTCAACTGTGGTAGATTTAAAAATAGAAAATAATAAAGTGATTGCAGAACGAGAAATTGAAGGCGGTCGTGAAGTAGTTGAATCAGAATTACCGATTGTTATAACAGCTCAAAAAGGACTGAATGAACCAAGGTATGCTTCATTAAAAGGGATAATGGCAGCAAAGAAAAAAGTAATAGAAGAGAAACCAGCTGTAAGTGCTAAAAATGCCTCTGAGATAATTAAAATGTATAATCCCCCTGCTAAAAACCCGGGTAAAATTTTGGGAACTGATTCTTCAGCAGTTCCCGAACTGGTAAGATTATTAAGAGAAGAAGCGAAAGTAATTTGAGGATAAATTAAATGTCAAAAAAAATATTAGTGTTTCTTGAGCAGCGCGAAGGAAAAATCAAAAAGTCATCTTTTGAGGCAGTAAGTCTGGCTTCTAAGTTTGCCAAAGAAAATGGATTTGATAGTGAAATAGCATTAATTGGAGATGAGATCGAAAATCTTTCGGATGCTTCAAAATATGGTATTGTAAGAATCACCGTATTCAAAAATAAAGATTTAAAAAATTATTCTTCTTCTGCATACTCTGAAATTTTATCAAATTATATTAAAGAAAAATCATTTGATATTATTCTATTTTCAAATACCTCGCTCGGAAAGGATTTAGCTCCAAGAGTAAGTGTTAAAGTTGATGCAGGAATTATTGTCGATTGTACAAATCTTATATACGCAAACGGGGATTTTATTGCAACTCGTCCGGTATATGCCGGTAAAGCTTATATTGAGGTCAAGTTATCTTCAAAAATTAAAATATTCACCATCCGCCCAAATGTTTTTAAAGCAGTTCAAGATCAAACTGCTAGTCAATCAAATGTCAGCTCAATCGAAGTTAATTCTTTAAATATTAAAACTCGAGTTACTGGTTTTAAAAAATCCGAAGGTAAGCTCGACGTTGCTGAAGCAGAAATAATTGTTTCGGGCGGTCGCGGTATGAAAGGTCCTGAGAATTTCAAAATGATTGAAGAACTAGCAGATTCATTAAATGCGGCAGTCGGCGCATCACGAGCGGTAGTTGATGCCGGTTGGCGTCCTCACGGCGAACAAGTAGGACAAACCGGCAAAACTGTATCGCCTTCTCTGTATATTGCATGTGGAATCTCAGGTGCAATTCAACACATGGCAGGTATGTCATCAGCTAAATATATTGTTGCAATCAATAAAGATAAAGAAGCCCCAATCTTCAGTATTGCCGACTATGGAATTGCGGGTGATTTATTTGAAATATTACCGGTATTAACTACCGAGATCAAAAAGCTTAAATCATAATAAGTTAGGAGTTTTTACTTGCAAAAGGTTCAATGTGAAATATTAGGATTATCTTCAAGTCCTTCGACAGGGGGAGCTTATGCTATTCTCTTGAAAGAACTAGATGGTGTGCGACGTTTACCAATAATCATCGGTGCGTTTGAAGCTCAAGCAATCGCTCTTGAAATAGAAGGAATTAAACCTCCCCGACCTCTAACACATGATTTATTAAAACAAATTATCGATAATCTCGGCGGTTCTGTATCGGAAGTTATTATAAGCGAGCTAAGAGAAAATACATTTTATGCCAAAATTGTACTTGAAGTTTCCGGGTTGACAAATGAGATTGATGCTCGACCAAGTGATGCAATAGCATTATCGGTAAGAACACAAACTCCTATCTATGTAGTTGAGACTGTCTTGGAAACTGCAGGTTTTATACCATCAGATGAAAATGAAAGAGAGCTAACGAAGAAAAGCGATGTAAATGACGAAACTCTGCCCAAATCTAAAGAGGCAAAGATTGCTTCCCTTCAAAATAAATTAAGGGAGGCGTTGGATTCGGAAGAATATGAACGTGCTGCAAAAATCCGTGATGACATAAAAAAACTTACAAGCAATAATTAGACAAAAACTTTCTTCCCAATATTACATTCCATACATCTTTCTTTTGTGCAGTAATCCTTAAAAAGTTCTATCATTCCTTGAGAGTACACGGTTCGTTTACCGGCATCATCAAGACCTAACGTCTTTGTCACTTCTATAATTACACCGTTATTCCCTATCTGATAATAATTCAGATATAATTTTAGTACTTTTTTGGTTAAATCGTGTTTGTTAAAAATTTCAAAATAAATTGACATGATGGGAAGAATAATATTGATTATGATTTCATCAACGCGTGATAACCCTATGAAGTATTTTAGGTCCACTTTTGATGGTTGGTCAAACACAAAGTGTTTCTTCCAAAAGCCTTGGGCTTTTACAACAAGAAGTGATCTCAACTCGGACGCAAGTCTTCGCGGATTATTTGTTTTCTTGAACAATGCAATAATATTCTCTACCAAATTTTCTTTTAGAAGTCTGTTTAACAATCTTGCTCCGCCGGCAATCCTAATTGTTGGAAAATTTTGGGGTCTTAATTTGAAGAAGTGCCAATTTGCTGCATGAAAGGTCCGCCCGTCATATTTATTGGCTATCTTTTTCCAATGCTGATGAAGATTTCGTGTGTACTCGGTTATTTCATCAACAGACAATGAATCAACTTCTGGAATTAATCCGGCAACATTGTAAAATATTGACTCGGCAATAGATACAAAATCTTCTTCAGTAATAAATTCATTTAAAAAACGAATATTCACCGCCTCAGCAAGTCTTCCCATAATATCTTTATTATTCGTGTAACCAAGAGCTTCAAAAATTGACTCATAAATCAATTGATGCCAAATGGATTTGTTAACAAAATCCTTACTCAAAAATTTTCTATTGTAAAACTTTTCATCAAGATCGTATTGAATTATTGGCTCTTTGAGATTAAGTTCGTCTAGATAGGTAATCTCTTTCAATCTCTGCATCATTTTTTCGCGTTTGTTTCTGAACCTTGTAAAACCAAGATCAAACACATATGCAAGCTTTTCCTTCTTTGTAATCGCAGAATTCAGCTGGCTGCATGGCATTTTGTGCTCAAGTCTGCTATCTCGTTCAGATAGAATTGCTTGGTGAATATCTGAACGAATATCACCCTTAAGAAATGATTCAAGTAAAATTGATTGAACTTTGCGTCCATCTTGCGTAACGACAAAATGTTCGTTCGAGGGATTATGCAAAACTGCATGCAATATTACTTTGTTATATTTTTTATTGAGGAAATGGCCATGACCCTTCCAATCGGAATGGAACAAATCTATTTCAACATCACCTTGGTAGGTAATATTGCCAATCGTTATTCTTGCATTTTTAAAATCCGGACCACCAAAATCCGTATTATGTGTTCCGCATTCTATAACAGTGATTTTCTCATTTTCCTGAGTGCGAAGAACTTTATCAAAATTCTGATTTTTCCAAATTTCATACAAAAACTTTTCGTTAATTTTAATGTTTTCCATTTTCAACAAATTTATTTTCGTACTATGGTTTTAAAGACTGAAGGTGATTTACAACTATTTAATAGATAATACATTTCGATCTCATTCTTTTCGTTGTCAAGGTAAACATTAAAGCAGTATCTGCCGGTAGGAATAGAGTAAAACATATCAGATTTGCTTCCATTTAAATACAAGTAAACATCAGCATGTGAATCAAGGATATTAAGCTCGAAATAAATCCTATTTCCTGTTTTTGAATATGCATTTTTATTTTTACTAGAAATTAGTTTAATCGGTTTGAGCTGTTTATCGTCGAATAGTTTTTCATTGCAATAAATTTGCGAAAAGATAGTTTTTTTCAACTTCTGCTTGAAGGAATTTGTGTTTAATTGAATTATATTTTTTTCAATCTTCGCGGTCATTTAGTATTCCCTTCAAACAAATGGTCCTAAGAATTAATTGAAATTAAGTATTCTATAATTAATTATAAAATAATTTCTACATGCTATTCGAGCATAATACGGGTGATAATTTCATTCATAGCTGTTAGTTCAGCTCTCGCTTGATCCGCAAAATCAATGGTCGAACTCTTATAAATTATTCCTCTACTGGCATTAATAAGGAATTTATTAAACTTATTCTTTTTAAATATCCGGATAACATCCTCTAA
>JBGSOQ010000138.1:0-8333 GCA_041739035.1 Ignavibacteriaceae bacterium
GATACTTAATAACATAGAGAACAAACTACTTAAAATAATTTTTGCTGTTGTTAATTCTGGAGTTGCTTATACAGAAAATTATAAATCTGTGAACCCAGCTCTTTTAAAAACAGCTTGACTAAGTCATAATATTCAGCATGATAATTAAAGTCGATCATTCTTCCGAATCATCAGCACGATTTAATAATGAAGGCGGCAGTGACTTTGTTGCTTTCGCTCCAAGTTCTTTAATTTTTTCTGCACGACTAACAAGATTACCACGTCCATCAACTAATTTATTCATAGCCTTATCATAGTTTTCCTTTGCACCGACAAGTCCTTTTCCCACTGAAATTAAATCATCTACAAAAGCAGTAAACTTATCCAGCAGTTCCCCACTTTGACGCGCAATTTCAAAGGCATTTTTGTTTTGATTTTCCTGACGCCAAATACTCGCAATTGTTTTTAACGTTGCTAATAAAGTCGATGGACTGACAATTACAATGTTTTGTTCAAACGCATCATTAAAAATTGTTGCATCCTGCTGAACTGCTAAGGCGAATGCTGGTTCAATCGGCATAAACATTAACACAAAATCCAAACCATCAAGCTGATATAAATTCTGATAATTTTTACCAGCTAAATTCTTAATATGACTTCTTATCGAAATATCATGATCTCTGAGAGCAAGCTGCTGATCTTTTTCGTTATCCGCTGAAATAAATTTTTCATAAGCATTAAGCGATACTTTAGAATCAATGACGATGCTTTTGTTCTCCGGCAGTTTAATGATAATATCCGGCTGAAATCGTTTTCCCGATTCAGCAGTGATACTTTCTTGAACTAAATATTCTCTTCCTTTTACCAAACCAGATTTTTCCAGAATGCTTTCGAGAATAAACTCACCCCAATTACCCTGAGTCTTGGATTGCCCTTTTAATGCTTCTGTTAGGTTTTTGGCTTCTTTGGTTATCTCCTGATTCATATCTTTTAACATTTGGAGCTGCTGCCGAAGTGATGCATGCCGATCAATATTTTCTTTGTTGCTTTCTTCAACTCGCTTTTCAAAATCTTTTATTTTTTCTTTGAGCGGATCAAGAATTTGGGTAAGATTAGTTTTATTCGTCTCGGTGAACGCTTTCCCTTTCTCCTCAAATATTTTGTTGGCAAGGTTTTCAAATTCCATTGTAAATTTTTCTTGCAGCTTTTCAATTTCAGCTTTTTGTTCGATAAGCTTCTGCTGAAGGTTCGTATAATCGGATTGGAGCGCAGAGTTAGATGCGGAGAGTTCAATCACCTTCTCTCGTTCACCTTTAAGTTCAACAGCCCGATTATCCCTATCCTTTTCTAACGAGCTGCTTCGTTCAATCAGCTTGCTGTTCTCATTGCTTAGCCCTTTAATCTTAGAGGACGAGATGAACCAAGCAATAACAAATCCGATGATTAAGGCGACGATTGATAGTAATATTTCCATATGTAAACCTAATTGTTTTAATCAATAGAACGCAGATGACACAGATTAAACGGATTCGCGCTGATTAAATCTGTGTAGATCTGCTAAATCAGCGTCATCTGTGTGCCATTGACTTATCCTAAACTCCCCACCATTTTTTCAACTTCCTCAAGTATCTCACAAGACTTCACAAGCTTTTTCATTTTGTTATGATCTGGGAAAAGAGGGCGATCAACATCTAAGAATTCAACATGCTTACGAATAACTTCTTTAGCTTTAGTAACTCCTTTACCCGGTTTATGATCTCTAAAATCAAGGGCTTGAGCCGCAGCCATATATTCAATTCCCAAAACTCCGTATGCATTATCGAGAATTTGTGCATTCTTAATCGCGGTATTCATTCCCATAGAAACAAAATCTTCTTGATCAGCGGCAGCAGGAATAGATTGAATTGATGCCGGCATTGATAAAATTCTCTGTTCAACTATCATCATATCGGCTGTGTATTGACTGAGCATAAGTCCCGAAAACATTCCTGCTCCCTTTGTGAGAAATGCAGGCAAGCCAACACTCAATGCGGGATTATTAAGCCGGTTCATTCTTCTTTCAGAAAGAACGCTGACCATTGTAACTGCGGCGCCAACCATATCCATCGGCAATGAAACTGGACTTCCTTGAAAGTTAGCACCTGTTAATGTAAGCTTATCTTCAGGAATGAAAATTGGATTATCTCCAACACCATTCAGCTCAATTTCAATTTGCTGTTTAGCATACCCCACTGCGTCGTGAGCAGCACCAATTACCTGAGGAGTTGAGCGCATTGAGTATGCATCCTGAACTTTCTGTTTTATTTTCCCCGTCAGAAGATCACTTCCTTCAATACATTTTTTTATTGCTATTGAACTTCTTACTGCACCGGCAAATCCTCGCAGCTTATGAAGTCGAACATCATAAGGTTTCATATTTGCTTGAAGTGCTTCGAGCGACATTGCTGCAGCAATTTCCGCTTGCTTTAACCAGCGATTGATATCATAAAGATGCAAAGCGCTCATTGCTGTTATGAAATTTGAACCGTTGATTGTTGCAAGTCCATCTCTTGCTTGTAATCCGGGAATTTTTATTCCGGCTTTTTCGAAAGCAACATTTCCGGGCAACCTTTCTCCGTTATAAAATGCCTCACCCTCACCCATCAGCACTAACGCCAGTTGAGCCATGGGAGCTAAATCACCGCATGCACCAACTGATCCTTTCTCACAAACAACCGGGACAACATCTTTGTTAAGCATCTCAACTAACGTCAAGGTTATTTCCGGTCTGCAGCCGGAATTACCGTGTGCATGAACATTTATTCTTCCGGCAATTGCTCCTCGCACATATTCCAATTGCATCGGGTCGCCTATTCCTGCTGCATGATTGTAAATAAGATACTTCTGAAAATCTTTAACTTGTTCATCATTAAGCACAACTTCAGAAAATTCACCGATGCCTGTGTTTGTGCCATACATAATTTCGCGAGCCGCTAATTTATCTTCTAACATTTTACGGCAGACTTTTATTCTTTCAACTGCTTCTTTACTTAATTCTACTTTTTCTTTGTGACGGGCAATTTGAACAAGCTTTTCTACAGTAAGGTTTGAACCATCAAGAATGATCGCCATTTATATTCTCCAAAAAAGAAATGAAAAATTGTGTAGTGAAATTTAACTATTAACTGCGAGAAATAGGAAGTTGGTCGCTGGATTCTAGATGCTGGATATTTACCACGCAGAAGGCGGGGTTGGATATCCGATTCCAGATACCCGATAAATAACCGGCCTACTTGATGCTTCGAAC
Source organism: Ignavibacteriaceae bacterium (assembly GCA_041739035.1). Taxonomy (GTDB): domain Bacteria; phylum Bacteroidota; class Ignavibacteria; order Ignavibacteriales; family Ignavibacteriaceae; genus XYD12-FULL-36-8. The sequence continues at coordinate 3,266 of JBGSOQ010000138.1, forward strand.
CAGATTTTTAATCTTTTCTGCATTTGCACGATTTACTTTGTAGGTAATTTGCATCGTATTATCAGAATATTTTGTTGAAAGCACTTTTGTTAAAGAATGAATTTGGGATGCCAACTTTGAATTGTGAATATCTATCTCAATTGAATCGTGAATAAAGCTTTGTTCAATAATTTCAAGAAGTTTTTTTTCTAACGAAGAAATATTTATTCCTCTTTCAGCTGAGATAACAACTGAATTTTCGTATCTATTTCTGACATAATCGATCTTGTTTTTATCTTTTACAATATCAACCTTGTTAAATACTTTCAATTGGGTTTTATCCTTACAGCCGAGATCCGCCAAAGTATCTTCAACGACTTCAACATGGTCGGCAAAATAAGGATGCGCCAAATCAACTACATGAAGAATAATGTCTGCGCTTCTTACTTCATTTAATGTGCTTTTGAACGATGCAATCAAATGCGGCGGCAGTTTTCGAATAAATCCGACTGTATCGCTCAATAATAATTTTTGCTTGTTAATATTGTAAACTCGGGTTGTAGAATCGAGCGTTGCAAAAAGTTTATCCTCGGCAAAAACATCTGACTTGGTCAGTAAATTAAACAAAGTAGACTTGCCGGCATTCGTATATCCAACTAAAGATATTCTAATCAAATCTGCTCTGCCGCTGCTTTGAATTTCTCTTTCAGATTCTATCTTTTGAAGTTTTTCTTTTAAATGACTAATGCGGTTTCTAATAATCCGGCGGTCAGTTTCAATTTGAGTTTCTCCCGGTCCTTTCGTTCCAATTCCGCCGTATTGTTTTGAGAGGTGAGTCCATGCGCGAGTCAATCTTGGTAAAAGATACTGAAGCTGAGCAAGCTCAACCTGTGTTTTTGCTTCTTTAGTTTTTGCACGAGAAGCAAAAATGTCAAGTATCAAGCCACTTCTATCAACAATTTTTCTGTTGATGAGCCGTTCGAGATTTCTAACCTGAACAGCAGAGAGATCATCATCAAATATTACAAGATCAATATTATTTATTTCAACAAGCGAAGAAAGCTCTTCGGCTTTTCCTTTTCCAATGTAGTAAGCCGGATCAAACGAATATTTTTCTTGAATGATTTTGATAACTGTTTCAGCACCGGCTGTAATTGCCAACTCCTCAAGCTCTTCGAGATGCTCTTCAACCATTTCGCGCTTAATTTCTTTAGTATTAAGCGCAACTAAAATTGTTCGTTCAATATTTTTACTTTGAATGTCTATCATCATTTATTAGATAATCTTAACTAACAAATTAAATAGCCACGACCTTTAGGTCGTGGTAAAGAAGACCACTCTGATTTTTGGTTTTAACCACTAAAAATTTTTGGACTAAAGCCCGCTCACATTTGGTAATTTTAATCCCCGACATAAATGTCGGGGCTATTAAAAGAATAATTCAATAACAATAAATTCATTTGTTAATTTCAACCAAATCTTTTTTTGCATTGCGAGCAACAAGCATTTCTACAAATGCCAGAAGTAACGTTGCAATCAAAAAATATTTCCAGAGCTCAGAACCAAATCTCGCTTTTAATACTGCATCGCTGAGATTCTCCTCACGACTCATGAATAAAAGCTTGCCTTTAAAATTTATCTTACTCATATAATCTTCAATTTCTGTTTTACCAAGATATTTAACCTTTGATTCAAGCGGATCTGCATTCACAGATATTTGATCAATCACTTTTAAACTAGATATTATTTTATAATTACCAGTTAAATTTGATTTGTCATATTTCACAAAAGCATTAACATCATTCTGATTTGATGAAACAAAATCTTCTGTGTTATCAGGCCGCATCACTTTTAATTGCGAAACGTTTTTTCTTCGAACATCAATTTCAAATCCGTTTCCCGCAAGAATATTGGCTTCACTTTTATCTTTTGAGGCAAGATACAGAGCCGATTTGTTTATGAGCGGAACAAAAATACTTTTTAGCGGAAAGTTATTCCAACTTAAAATGGGAGCCGAGTTCAGTAAAAATATTTTCCCATTCTTTATCCTATACTCACCCAGAAAGGAAGTGCCGTCTTGCAAAGAAATTATGCTTCGTCCTTTACTTTGCGTGTTAATTTTATAGTAAGAATAGATTTCAGGTGATTCAATTTTAGTCTTCTCTTTAGCTGAAAAAATATTCTGGAAAACCGGATGATTTAAATCTGTATTATCAAATTGAAATGAATTCATCACATCACCAATTTTCCCAATTGATGCAGAAGGATTCGGAAGTCCGATTCCGCTGAGCATTTGCTGGTAATTGGTTAAGCTTGATTTTGAGCCAGGAGCTATAAACAAGCTCCCGCCATTTAATACATAATCTTTTAATCTCTCAACCGCATTTAAATTTTGTGAACCGATAAGAATCACAACTTCATATTTTTTCAAATCATAGGCAGAAAGCTCGCTTATATTTTTCTTCGTAATTACAAAAGTGTTTTGATTTTCCAGAGCAGTTAATGCCAGCTCAACAAATTGCGCATCGCCAGGTTCATCTGTAAAAATAATTATTGGAATATTATCGGGAACAAAAATGTTTGTGTATCTTCGATTGTCCTGGAGAATTTCATCATCTTCTATTTCGGCGAAGACATTTACAAATCCTGCTGCCTTTACAATTACTTCAACACTTAAAACTTTGGATTCGCCTGCATTAAGATTTGTACTTACTTGTGCACTTCTTTCATAATTAACAAATAGAGAAACGATGATGTTATCAACTCTCTTGTTTGAAAAATTGGTTACCATAACATTGAAATTAACCGGTTTTTCTTTCTCAAAGATCTGAGTGTTAACTTTTATATCATCAATACCAAGATTCAGAACTTCCTTGCCCGAATAATTCACTGCATATATTCTGACACGTTCATCTAGTATTTGACTTAAATCACTGAGAGACTTTTCATCAGCCAATCTTCCAGTCTGAAAATCTGAGAGAATGTAAATCTCCTTATTAAAATTTTTAGATTCAGAAAGAATTTTTGCCGCTTTAGTTAGGGCATTATGCAAAATTCCGGATTGATAAGAAAATTCAATCGCCTCAATTAATTTTTGAAACTCGACCATGCTCTTAGAAACTTTAACTTCACCTTTATCAGACTGTGAAACTAATATTAAAGCAACCTCATCACCTTCTTGAAAATTTCTCAATAGATTTTTAGCGGTCGACTTAGCTTGATTCAACAAAGAACCTTGATTATCAATCACGCTCATGCTGAATGTGTCATCAATAATAAAAACTGCAGTTGTTTTTGCCGCAGAAGTTGTTCCCCCTATTGCAAGTCCTTCTAACGTTGGGCGTGCAAATGCAAGAACAAGAAACAAAATTATTAGCACCCGAAGCGCCAGTAAAATCCATTGCTTTAGTTTTATTTTTCGGATCTTATTTTTTTGAAGCTCCTTCAGAAAAGCAAGTGTGCTGAATTCAATCCTCTTCAGCTTTCGCAAATTGAAAAGATGAATCAAAATTGGAATTGAAGCAGCGAGAAGTCCGAATAAGACTGCAGGATTAAGAAATGTCATCAGTTACCGTATAAAAAGTGAGGTTCTCCTTAAAGGTGAGCCTCACGTGTGTAGCATTGAATGTTATTATGTTCATACTAAAAATAGTTTCTTACATCATAAATGCTTGCTTTTTCGGAAAGAGAATATAACCGAATTTTATCGAACCACACTCTGCCCTTGCCATATAAAATACATTTCACAATAATGTATAAATCTTTTTCAATAACATTAGCAGGAAGGTATGTCTTAATCCAGGCATTATATTCTGTCCAATCGGTTGTACCTTTTATACAATCGGAAAAACCTTTTATGATAAGCGAATCTTTATCATGAAGCTCTATTTCCAATCTCACTGAATCGCAGTCTTCAGTTCTTGCAAATCCGAACAAACTTAATTTTCTATCCGCTTTTATTCCCTGCACTTTTTGCAGTAAATAAATTGGTGGTTGATTTTCTGCATCGCTCACTAAAATAAAACTAGAAGCGCTGTCATACTTTACGATATTATCAAAACCGTAGTTTGCGAAAGGTAATTCTGCTTTTACCAACCAATTATTCTTAGCGTCGAGCTGATTTTCAAAGGAATAATTCTTTACTAGATTATTAACTCTATCAACATCGTCGGGTTGAACAATTACTTTTTCCTGACTCATCTTCTGAAAAACTGCATAAAGTAAAATTATGGTCAATACGACTGCAATAATTACAACAGATGTCACATAAACATTTTTTTTCACAGTCGAATTTACAATTATTGAATGAGGAAAATAAGAGAATTGGTAGGACACACATTCCTGTGTGTCCCGAAACTATTGAGAATTACTGGAGTAGTAACATCTTTTTAACCGCAGAAAAATTTCCAGCTTGTATCTTATAAAAATAAATCCCACTTGATAAATTATCAGACTGAAAAATTACATCATACTCGCCGCCGTTTTGATATTTATCTATAATGGTTGATATCTCATTCCCCAAAATGTCATATATTTTTATAGAGACTCTCTCGGCTTGTGGTATGGAATAACCAATATGAGTAATGGCATTAAACGGATTAGGATAATTTTGATTTAATAATAAATCCATAACAACTAGCTCATCATTTTTTACAGATGTAACTGTATCTCTAACAGCTATCAAATTCTGAACACCACTGCTGTTGTGTAAGCCGATGTATAAAGTTCCATCTGAACCGATTGCCGGACAAGAATCATATTCATAATCGCCGATATCTAACTGCCATAACAACTGACCACTGCTGCTTAAACAATAAAAATATCCACCTAAACTTGAACCACAATAAATTTTGCCTTCTGCATCACAAACAAGTCCGTGGTCTATATAATGATAATCCCAATTACTGTCAGCAAATGGATATATCCAATTTTCATTACCTGAATAGTCAAGTGATATCACACAATTCCTAGGCTCGGAATCAATTATTTTGTGTGCAACAAGAATGATATTTCCATCTTTATCAATTGTTGGTGACACCCATTCATAAAAGCCATCAACGTGATATTTCCAATCCAGAGTTCCATTCGG
>JBGSOQ010000139.1:0-8785 GCA_041739035.1 Ignavibacteriaceae bacterium
GATACTTAATAACATAGAGAACAAACTACTTAAAATAATTTTTGCTGTTGTTAATTCTGGAGTTGCTTATACAGAAAATTATAAATCTGTGAACCCAGCTCTTTTAAAAACAGCTTGACTAAGTCATAATATTCAGCATGACATCTGCACAGTTCTGGAACTGTTGCGGATGATTCCATGTCAGGAACCCATTCAGTCATGGTGCAACCTTCCACGTTGCGGAAAGGCTGACCGCGGAATGGTGTTTGTACTAAACGAGTGTGCTGTAAAACTATAAACTAAAAAAGTAGGATAAAAGACGAGAGATGAGCATGCACAATCTGTCGGATAGGTGAAGAGATAGGTTTAAAATTATAAAGGCGCCGTAATGGCGCCTTTTAGAAATTAAAACAGAATATCTATTTAATTGCGTGATTTAGCTTCATTAACTACAATATTTCTTCCATCAATTTCTGAATCATGTAAGGCATGAATAGCCTTACTTGCATCCGTAGGATTTTCCATTTCAACAAATCCAAAACCTCTGGATCTATTGGTTTCCCGGTCCAAAATAATCTTTGCAGATAATACAGAACCATGTTTTTCAAATCTTTCCTTTAATCCAGCATCGTTAATCGACCAGGGCAGAGAACCTACAAATAATTTAGTGCTCACAAAGAACCTCTAATAAATAATAAATATAATACCGGTCTATTACCGGAGTTGTTAAACGTAGGTAAATATCGCGCCATTAGCTAATTTTGTTTTTATTAGTCTCTTTTAGGTCAATATTAGCAGTTTATTTCCACGGCTGGCTTACCTGTTCCGAAACATCGGGGGACGACGCCAAGGCAGAATTGATTACCTGTTTTACAAATTAAGTCATGTCGTGGTATCGACCATGACCACCCAATAAAAGGTTAAAATCCAATTCTGCGTTTGGGTTTTTCCTTTTCGATCATAAGCTCTTTGATCGCTTCAAAGATCAAGCTTATCTGCTGTTGGTGTTCTGCAAATTTTTCTCTGGTTTCTTTCTCGAGCTGCTTCAGCTTCTTCGCAAGATATTCGCTGCTTCCTAAGAATTTGCGCATTTTTACAAAAGCTCGCATAATTGCAATATTAACATTAACTGCCCTTTCGCTGTTCAGCACAGAGGATAACATAGCAACGCCTTGTTCTGTAAATGCGAATGGGAGATATTTTGAATGTGCGCCTCTTTTTAAGGTGCCAATTTGGCTCCTTAAAGAATTGTATTCGGCTCTTGTCAATTGAAACATAAAATCATTTGGGAATCTATTAATATTTCTTTTAACTGCTCTTTTTAGCTGTTTGGTTTCAACCCCATACAGCTCTGCTAAATCAAAATCCAGCAAAACTTTTTCTTTGCGAATTAAATAAATCTTTGATGAAATTCTTTCAACCGCAATTAATTGCTCAATTTTACTCATCGATTATTATTCTGATTTTATGAGGTTAAAAAATAAATGATTAGAGATTATGCTTAAAATTGGAGATTCAATAGCTGCCGCATATACTCGAAACATCTGGAAACGACTACATGTTAACGTCCGATTCAATCATGGTATCGAAGTCTGTCTGGAATACCGTCATTCAACCCCAACTTGTCGGGATCGGAATCTACTGTATCGTAAGTAAATTAAAATTGAGACTCTGAAACGAGTTCAGAGTGACAAACTTTATTTTTCGGACAGACTCACCGATCATGTCCGCGAGGAGCTTGAGGCAGCAATATATTACTTCAAGTTTTATCTACGCTGTTATTCTACAACTGCGCATCCTTAAATTTAAGCTGAGCTATCTCATTCTTTATCTTTTCTAATTCTTCCCATCTTTCATAGAGCATTTTCACTTTTTCCTTTGCCTCTTTAAGCTGAAGGTTAAGCTCGTTTGTCTGGGAAGCATATTTCTCATAATAGTCAGGCAGCGTAAATATGTTTTCAATTTTTTCAACTTCCGCCTCCGCAGCAATAATATTTTTTTCAATCTGCTCAAGCTCTAGAGTATCTTTGAAGCTCATTTTTTTAGTCTTTGGATTAACCCGTGTTTTTTCAGATGTCTCCTTTTCCGCCTTTGGTTTCCCGGTTTCTTCTTCCCGGCTTCGGCGCTTTCGTTTTTCAACATAATAATCATAATCACCTTCGCTGTAATAAATGCCGCCGTCATTTTCAAAAGCCAGTATTCCGGTGCAGATGCGGTTCAGAAAATACCTGTCGTGACTAACAACCACCACACATCCTTCAAATGCTATCAGGGCTTCCTCAAGTATTCTTAAAGTCGGCAGATCAAGATCGTTTGTAGGTTCATCCAGAAGAAGGAAATTACCGCCGCTGGATAATATTTTTGCAAGGGTAAGTCTGCTTTTTTCACCGCCGGATAGTTTTCCAACAAGGGTGTTTATCCTGTCATCGGCAAATAGAAACCGCCTCAGGTAAGTCCAAACACTCAGCTGATATTTTCCGAACTTAATAACCTCGCTTCCCTCGCCAATCGCTTTAATAACCGTCTCATCATCATTCAACAGCAGCCGTGCCTGATCTACATAATTGAATTCTGTTGTTTCACCCACTTCTATTTTACCCGAAGTGGGTTCTATCTCACCCAACAGAATTTTCAGAAGAGTTGTTTTGCCAACGCCGTTATCGCCCACTATTCCAATTTTCTTTCCTGCTTCAAAGTTAAAACTAAACTTATCAAACAGAATTTTATCTCCAAGCTTAATACCGATATCTGTAAGTTCAACAACTTTTTTTCCCAGGCGTTCGGCGGGAGGAATAATCAAATCGACATCAACATCTGCTTCAATATTTTTCTGCTCAGAAACTTTGTAAAAATTATCAAGTCTGCTTTTGGCTTTTGTTCTTCTTGCTTTGGGCCCCCTTCTAACCCAATCGAGTTCACGCTTTAGAAAAACCTGGCGCTTGTGCTCTTCAACTTCTTTAACAGCCCGCACCTCCGCTTTTCTAATGAGATACTGAGTGTAATTACCCTGATACGAATAGAATGAACCTGAAGAAAGCTCAACAATTCTGTTTGCAATCCTATCCAGGAAATAACGGTCGTGTGTAACAAAGATACATGTTCCTTTATAGCCGGCAAGAAAATCCTCGAGCCATTCAATTGATTTTGTATCAAGATGGTTTGTCGGTTCATCCAGAATAAGTAAATCAGGTTTAGAGATTAATGCACGGCAGAGCGCAGCTCTTCTTTTTTCACCTCCGGATAAAGTTGATATATCTCTGTTGACATCCGGCGCATTTAAAGACCAGGTGAGAATATTAATTCGTTTTTCAAGATTCCAGGAATCCATCCGCAAAATTGTTTCTTCAAGATGATGTTTTTTAGGTGAGTCAAACGGCATCTTTTCGTATTCGCGGATCAGGTCCAATTCTTTTTGGGCGGCTGATATAATATTATCATAAACATTTTTTGTTTCATCTAAAGTAAATTCCTGTGAAAGAAAACCGGTTACTAATTCTTTTTTTCTGGCTACTTCTCCTGAATCTGGATGCATCAAACCCGAAATGATTTTAAGGAAAGTTGATTTTCCGGCACCATTCTTTCCGACCAAACCAATTCTATCGAGTTCATGAACGCTTAACGATGCCTTATTCAGTACGATTTGTTCGCCGAAGCATACTTCCAATTCCAATGCGGATAATATAACCGGCGTAACCTTGTCAGCCATAATTAAAAATTTCCATGCAAATAAATAAGGGGCAAATATACATCAACAAGGCTCAATTAATTGTTTAATCAATAATTCCGCACAGATCAACAGCGGGTTTTGAGTAAAAATGAACCTATCTAGAATAATATGCATCATATCAGCGTTATTCCGCACATGATGCAGAATCCTTCCTTCTGGAATCTGAGGTAAATCTGTAGAATGACGAATAAATAACCTTTTATTTACAATAGTGCCATAAATTCATAAATAGGATAAGACGCTTAATTAGCTTAATTTATACCAAGTGATTTTTATTATTAATGCCTCAGGAAAAAATTCCTCACAAATTACCGCTTATTATAGTTATTAATTAAGCACAATCAACTAACCGCCGTTATTAAGTAACACTTGCCCCGATAGTACCGGGTTAAAAGTTTAATCCGGCAAATTATAAAGAAAGAAATATGTCATTCGAAAATCTAAATCTAATTCAGCCAATACGAACGGCTCTTAATAACGAGGGTTATACAATACCAACGCCTATTCAGCAGCAAGCAATTCCATTGATAATGGAGAGAAAAGATATTATCGGCTGTGCACAAACCGGTACAGGCAAAACTGCCGCATTCGCTATTCCTATTCTGCAAATTTTAAACGAAGCTAAAGAGCCCGGTAAATCAAATGGAAAATTCCGGCATACCCGGGAAAAAAGAACAATAAAAGCTTTGGTGCTTACACCCACAAGAGAGCTTGCCGTACAGGTTGGTGAAAGCTTTAGTGTATATGGCAAACACACGGGGTTAAAAAATACAGTTGTATTTGGCGGAGTTTCACAGTTTGGTCAAACAGATAAACTAAGACAGGGTGTAGACATTCTAATTGCTACTCCAGGCAGACTGCTCGATCTCATAAATCAGCATTTTATTGATCTTTCTCAAATAAGCATCTTTGTTCTTGATGAAGCAGATAGAATGCTTGACATGGGTTTTATCCACGATGTAAAAAAGATTATTGCCAGGCTTCCTGCAAAAAGACAGACGCTATTTTTCTCGGCGACAATGCCCGAAGAAATTGTAAGGCTTTCCAAAACGATATTGACCGATCCGGTAAGAATTGACATTACTCCCGAATCAAAAACAGTTGAAGTAATCAAACAGGCAGTCTATTTTGTTTCAAGACCTGATAAAAAGAAATTGCTTATTCATATTTTGAAAAATGAAGATGTTTCATCTGCTCTTATTTTTACGCGAACAAAACGAGGCGCAGATGTGGTTTCCCGTTTTCTAAATGAAGCTAAAGTCAATGCTGCAGCCATTCACGGAAACAAATCGCAGAGCGCAAGACAAAAAGCATTAGATAATTTTAAATCATTACAAACAAGGGTTCTGGTTGCAACAGATATTGCGGCAAGAGGAATAGACATAGATAAATTATCTCATGTATTTAATTATGATATTCCTGAATTCTCCGAAACATATATTCACAGAATTGGCCGTACCGGAAGAGCCGGTCTTGGCGGAACAGCGCTTTCTTTCTGCGATGCAGAGGAAAGATATTATCTTAAAGAAATAAACAAGCTTATAAAAACTACTATTCCTGTGATTGAAGATCATCCATTTCGTTCAAGCGAGATAACTCAAAGCGGCATTGAAAAACCTGTAAGGAAATTCCGAACTTCAAGAAAACCGGGCTCATTCCATTCACACAATGATTACAAAAAAAGATGGGCCGGAAAATCACGCGGCTTTAAAAGTAAAAAGATAGATTGATGGATGGGAAAAAACGCCAGGATATAAAAACTGGTCTGCACGTGAAGATCATTTTGAAAGAAGACCAAAGAACAGGGAAATTTACTGACGGCTATGTGAAAGATATTCTTACCAAATCCCCGCAGCATCCCCATGGAATAAAAGTCAGGCTTGCAACCGGCGAAGTGGGGCGTGTAAAAGAAATAATCATGAAAAAGGCAGACTAAAAATAATTATCCTACCCAGCCTATCTTATTAACCATTAGCTCAGCGCAAAATCGACAGCTGCCTGTGCGTGAATTTTCAGAGTATTAAAAACCGGAAGATGCGTGTCGTCCTGTTTAATCAGCAGCGGAATTTCAGTACAGCCCAGAACAATTCCTTCTGCGCCTTTTTGTTCGAGATCATTTATTATTTCTAAAAACTTTTTTTTCGCTTCGGGTTTAAATATTTCTTTCAACAGTTCATTCATTATTGTATCATGAATGAAAAGTCGTTCCGGTTTTTCAGGGACTAAGGATTCTATTCCGGCAGCAATTAATCTCTTCTTATAAAAATCCATTTCCATCGTAAATTTTGTGCCCAGCAATCCGATTTTGGAGAGGCCTTGTTTCTTTATCTCTTTTGCAGTTGCGTCTGCAATATGAACTATCGGAAGCTCAATTTTCTTTTGAAGCTCATCAGCATATTGATGCAGAGTATTTGCACAAAGTACAATGAAGTCTGCAGAAGCATTTTTGAGTTTAGCTGCTGCGTCAAGAACCATTTTATAAACACCGGTATGATCTTCACGAAGATTACATTCATTTATATCTGCATAATTAAAAGAATAAAGAATACACCGGGAAGCATTCTGTCCGCCAAGCCGTTTGTTGATTTCTAAATTTAGTACCCGGTAATATTCAATTGTAGAAACCCATCCGGTTCCGCCGATAAGTCCGATTGTTTTCATAATCTTAACTCGCTCCTTTCTTTACCACCCCTCAATACTGTTTTGTTTGATTTCATTAAGATTAATGCTCTTTCATTGTGTATATCATAAAAATATGCACAAAATTATGCAAGTGTTGTGCGTGTCGACTCCAATATGCACTATTCTTGTGCAAGTTGCTTAATATGTGCACAAAAATAACCGAATTTTGGGCGGATACAATATCGCCACTGTAAACTTGCAGCCGCAGACTTTATATCTGCGAGATATTGTTAAATAGGGGCTGACTAAAAAGTAATTTTCAATTTTAAAATCCGTGAAAATCCGTTAAATCTGTGTCATCAGCGTGCTATTTATTGAAAGACTAATTACTTTTTGGACAGCCCCACTACTTATTAAAACTAGTTCTCGGACCGGCTATTTAAAACATGAACCGTCAGCTTAAGGCAATTCTCCATCAATCTTAATAATTTCTTCCCTTCCGGTTTGATATTCTTCATCTTCAAAATAAACTGAAATTAATTTTGGCTTCATATCGTAGTCTTTAAGGTAGGCTTGAACAAACCAATTGCTCACAAATTGGGAAACTTCTTTTCTCGCAGTTTCTCTGATTAGATCTATTTTTTCATAAGCCAGCCGTGTTAGTCTCGGCATAAGTTCTTTGAAAAGCGAATCCCTCACCTCATCAACATTTCTTAAAATACTTTCTTTAAGAATAGTTACTTTCATATCAGAGATATTAACCGCCGGTGTATTGGGTTTTATTTTTGGAGCATAAACTTTAATGTGCATAAGATTCTCATCCCATTCAAAATTCCATTTTTCCTTTAGATCAACATAGTATGTGTATTCAACCGGCAGTTTGATTTCGATCTTTACATCAGGAAGATCAATCAATTCCCACAGAATGCTTTTTGAATCGACCCGCGTAAATATATCTGTAGTATTTAAAGATGCGATCTGCAGCCGCTGAGTGCCCATTATCTTCGTAACGTAATCATGAAATTCAGTTACAACTTTGCCCGATTTGAAATTTTCGGCTATCTCTGAAATTGTGCCGCATCCTTTTTCGGTTAAATAAATGATGGCGGCCAGCACTAACGCAGTAATTACAATTACAGTAAAATTAATTTTTGAAAGAAATGTTTTCCAAAAAGATTCCAACATGTCAGCCATTTCTTGTCTTAATTCCCTGAAAGAATTTTATACAGCAATAGATTTTTATAAAGCGTTTCTCTTCCCACGATCTCGGAGGCGAGAAGACCAATCTCTTCTAATTTTCGAAGATATTTACTGGCAGTATTTCTCGAAGCTATCTCTTCTTCTTCGAGAATGGCAATCTTGCAATACGGCTGTTTGAAAATCACTTCAACCAATTCGTGCGAGTAAACTTCGGGAGCCTGAGTTCTCGCTTTTTCAATTGCTGCCGCAAAGCCGTCAAAAATTGCGTTTACTTTTTCTAAAGTAAAAACCGCCGTTTCTTTTACTGCATCAAGCATAAATAAAATCCAGTTTTCCCAGCTGCCGTTCTTGGTCACTCCCCTTAAAAATTTATAATAGTCGTTTTTATGTTCCAAAATATATTTTGAGAGATAGATAACCGGAAGATCAACCAATTTTTCTTTGCAGAGAAAAAGCACATTAAGAATTCTACCTGTTCTTCCGTTGCCGTCGGTGAAGGGATGAATCGCTTCGAACTGGTAATGAAGCAAAGCCATTTTAATCAGCGGATCAATCGCAAAATCATTTACAGAAACACTAAACCAGTTGTCAAGCTTTTCATTTAGAATTTTTCCCGGTGCGGGAGGAGTGTAAATAACACCGGTTGATTTACCGATAAACACTTGAATGTCTCTGATTCTCTCTTGTTTGCCTGTAATCGTCTGAAATATTTCTGCAGCCAAGTCAACCGAATAATCCGATGGAATTTTAATTTTAGTAAAAGCACTCCACAATGCCTCACGGTAACGCAGGACTTCCTTTGTCGCATGATCAGTGCTCGGACTTGGAGAAGAGAAAGCTTTGTAAAGCGCATCATTTGTTGTGAAAATATTTTCTATTGTCGAGCTGTCTTTTGCTTCCTGAAGCACGAGAGTGTTAATCAGCATAAGCGGATTCGGAATTATTGGAAGCCGTCCTTTAAGCTCAGCCAAAGCCGCGCGGGCTTCTGCAAGCTTTTTGTAAACAGCAAGAGTTTCCCAGGCCTTGCTGTCCGGTAATAACAATGGAAGATCGTTGTACGGCTGATCTGGCTGAAAGCTCATTGAGTTTTCGAATTTATTGATGGTAACCTCTATGCAAATTTAGAAAGGAGATGAGCGAGAGACAAGCATCGAATCAACCGCCAGCAAATAAACTCAAACCCAAACTTTTGATAAATTTGGATGTAACAATTGGGAAGATTATATGAATCCTATTTGGCAAAACACTTTTAAAATT
>JBGSOQ010000194.1:0-10762 GCA_041739035.1 Ignavibacteriaceae bacterium
GCCAGTCTAAATAAAACCTGTAGCCAACTTTTTCAGATTCCCAGCCTGGACCTTCATACTTAAAAAGCGCATCATGATCTGTATGAATTGATGGAACTTTTATTTTAGTCACATTTACAAAAGTATTTCCTCTGAACCGTCCGTCATAATAAACGTCTCCAGGCTTCATAGCAAGTTCAGCATAAGTTCGGGCAGCAAATTTCGGCAATTTCAGCTCTTCATCATAAATAACAGTGAGTGTTTTTTCTTCATTTGGTTTTAAGTAGAGTACAAAGCATACTTTACTTCCGCCTGATTCATTTTGTTCTATTTGAAATGGAACAAAATCATTTCCGTCTTTAATTATAAAATGGTTTTCAAGATTATTGAGATTAAGTTCTATATAACCATCTTCAATGAAGAAATTATTGGGATTTTTTACACTCACTTGCAATGTTGTTTGTTTTGAGCTGCAAATAAAAGAACATGAGACCAGTACAACGAGCACATAGGTAATTATTAATTTCATAATTTTAATCTCAAATTAGTTGGCTTGATATGTGAAAAATTTATTTAATTAATCCTTTAAATATGCTGCCAGTTCAGGAATTAATTTTCGGATTTCTTCAGAAGCTAAATCACACACTTTGAAAGCTCCATATGCCGATAGATGTGTGTTATCAGTTTTTCCTTCGGGTAAGGATTTATATTCCATCGGCTCAATTAACAGAAAAAGTAATTTTGATTTCTCTTCTCCGAACTCAATTAACATTTCTTCAGTTCTTTTGTGCAAATCTAAAAGAATGACATTCATATTTACAGCAACTTCTCTAACGACAATAGGATAGTCTCCGTGTACATCATAAAATTTGCCTTGGTCATCAAATCTTCTTCTTACAATCGGAGTTGCTAAAATAGGAATTCCACCTTTTGATCGCGTTTCATTTACAAATTTAATGAGGTTAGTTCTATAGTCGGTATTTGCATCTGCAAATCTTTTAGGATCCTCTTTTTTAGAATCGTTATGACCGAATTCAATAATGACATAATCGTTAGCTTGAATTTTCTCAAGCACTACATTCCATCTTCCTTCATCTAAAAAACTTTTTGTGCTTCTTCCATTTACCGCATGATTCTCTATTTTTATTCCTTCTTTAAAGTACAAAGGAAAAATTTGTCCCCATCCTTTTTCTGGATTACCGTTTATGTAAGGTTTATCTGCCATGGTTGAGTTTCCGATCATGTATATTGTCGGAATGTTTTCTGTAACTTCGGGTTGAGCAGGAACGTAGTAACTGAGGATAATTAATATTAAACTGAAAAGAATTTTACCGGACAATGTTTTAGCGAGAAAAATCATTAAAAAGTTTCGGGTTTGATATCTATAGAATCTTTATACTTAAGCGCTACATAAAAGCTTAACGCAATTGCTATTATCCACTGAATTAAGAAAGGCGTGGATATCAAGCTTCCGTCAATTAGATTCATTTGAATGAAAGCGAATTTTGCGGTGTAATAAATGACTTTTGAAATTACAATACTAAGAAAAAGAGAAATAAATGTATTTGCCTTTTGAATTAAATAATAAAATAATAAAAGGTTAATTAGCAGTTCAGCAGTAATTAAAATTGTTTTTATAACCGCGGGATGCGAGGAAACCAGCAGTGAAAATAATGGAAGAGTAACCGCAATTAAAAAAGTATTTTTTCTACTTGTGTGAATCAGGCATAGAAAAACTGCAATGCGCATTGGATCGAGGATGTACAATGGCAAATTTAACATATGTGAAAAAGTGGGTATGAAATAAATAATCGATACTATAAGAAAATCAATTAGAAAAATTCTTACAGAAAAAATACTTAACCCCGGGCGAGATAATGCATCTATTTTCATTTATTGTTTAACTCCCTTTTTAATAAACTGAGTTTTGATTGAGGATCCCATTTGTTATTAAAAGTCCAAAGAGCATTAATTTCTTCTGGTTCGAGTTTGCCTTTAGCTTGTTCTAAGTTGTCATTAAACCAGCTAAAATCCGAACCGTCTCGATGGCAATTGTAAAAATAAATTCTATCTTCACCCCATTGCAAAACTCTGGGAGGAATAGATGGAGCAAAAAATATTTTTTTATCAGCCATATTTTTAGAGAATGTACAATTTAATAAAAAGAATTGTGCATCACGATGAAATCTACCGAGCGGGAAACCTTCTACACCATCGAACTTTGAATTAACTATTACCAACTTATGGTCTTTGTTATGGCTTCCATCATGCCATATAGATGCCGTTAAATTGTGTCCGTAGAATCTGCTGTTCTCAATAAAGCAGTAACCGCGTGGACAAACATAATCCACATAACCTTCGAAATAGCAATTGTTATGATAATACATTCCATCATCAGTATTCCACAGGGCAACAGTATCACCGCCATCAGCAATAATTTTACAATCTTCTATTATGACTCTTGTAACGCCCTCGCCCGCTCTTATTGCAAATTGATGGTCATGATCTCTGTAAAGCAAACCGTAATCATTATGAATTGTAAGAGAACAAAAGGTAATGTCAGTAATTTTATTTTTAATATTAATAACTCCTGCACCATAATCATCCCTATGATTTTCTCTCCAATTTTTTCTCAATTCAGCATATACTATGATTGTGCTATCTTTGTTTTCACCAACTAAGGCAATGTTACTTTTTTCAATAAAAATTTTTTCCTCATAAAAACCATTTTTAATAAAAATGATAGACATTTTTTCATGAAAGCTTGGAACAGCATTCAATGCTTCTTGAATTGAAATAAAATCACCGCTTCCGTCTTTTGCAACCACTAAATCGGGCTTTGTAAAAGCGATTGTGGAAAATGAAAAATATAGCAGAACGAATAGAAGTATATGTTTTGACAGATTCGAATCAGACTTCAATTTGGTTTTCATAAGTCAAAATAATTTTTGTTTAAGCAACCAGACCGCTTAATGCTTCTTTACCTTTTAATAATAATCTAGTATTAAGCTGAATATTTCGCGGCATAATTGACGTGCGATTAATTAAATCAAGCAATAACAGAACAGCATTTCTGCCCAACTCAGTTGTTGGCTGATCCACAAAATTAAACACTGAAGGCAGTGTATGCCTGAATGTGTTATTACCAAAACAAGTTATTTGAATATCCCGAGGAATTTTTATTCCCAGTTCGGTTGCAGCTTCATAAATTCCAATTGCGACCGGGTAAGTAACCGCAAAAATTGCCTTAGGTAAAGTTCCGCTTTTAAAAATAGTTTTAAATGCCTTATAGCCGTCTTCTTCGCCGAAGCCGCCTTCAACCACCCAATCTTTATTTATCGGAATATGATTATCCTTCATTGCATCAATAAACCCTCTCAAGCGTGCTTTGCCAATATTGACGTGAGAATAACCGCTTACATGCCCGATTTCAGATATGCCTTGCTTTATGAAATGATCAACTGCTGAATAGGCCCCTCTGTTGTCGTTAACAGTTACACTTGGAACATTTTTGATCGGTGGAACTCTATCTATAAAGACTAATGGAATGTTTGATTGAATTATTCTTTCAAACATCGAACAATCTTTTGTTTGTTCAGTAATTGATACTATTAGGCCATCAACTCTCATAGATAAGAGTGACTGAAGATGTTTCTTTTCCCTTTCTGCTGATTCCTGTGATACTGTAATTACCGTTTCATAATTATTCTCAAAAGCTGTGTTATAAATTGATTCGATTATCGAACCAAAAAAGAAATGAGCAATTTTTGGAACTACAAGACCAATAATATTTGATTTTCTTGCAGATAAGTTTTTAGCCATGAAATTGGGAACATACCCAATTCGTTCAGCAAGTTCTTTAACTTTGATTTTTGTTTCCTCCGAAATATCGGGGTGATTTCGAAGTGCTTTCGATATTGTTACCTTTGAAACCTTCAGTTTTTTAGCAAGGTCTTCAAGCTTTACCGGTTTAATTCTTTTGTTTGTCATACTATTTAATCAACCAAAAATTCTAATTTCGTTTAAAGAATTTATTGCTGTTCTCCTTTTTCTAATTCAATTGATGCAAGAATGAAAGGACCATATCCTTTGAAGTCATTAATTCTTCGAGGTTCACTTATATAATATTCAAAGCTTCCATCGCGATACGGATTTCCACCCAAACCACCAACGGAACAGACATTGTTAAGATAAATTAATCCTGCTGAATCAGTTGTTACTAGATTTTCAAAAACAGAATTATAAGATTCTTTTGCGATACCGAAAAAATCTTTGCTCAAATATCCTAGATTGGCACCTTTAGCAAAACTATAAATGAACATTAATGAAGCAGAAGCTTCGATATAATTACCTTCAAGATTACCTTTATCCAGAACTTGATACCAAAGCTTAATTCCTTCATCTCGGTACTTTATCAGACTTTCAGATAAATTTTTAAACATTTCTATAAGATTATCTCGATTTGGATGATCAACAGGAAAATTATCCAGCACATCAACCAATGCCATCATAAACCAGCCAACCGACCGCCCCCAAAAATTAGGTGATCTGCCTGTAACCGGATCAGCCCATTTTTGCTGCTTACTCTCATCCCAACCATGAAAATATAGCCCGGTTTTCTCATCCTTTAACTGTTTCTCGATATATAAAAATTGATTTGCAATATCGTCAAAGGAATTCGGTTCATTAAACATCTGTGCATACATTGTATAAAATGGTTCAGCCATGTATAAACCATCAAGCCACATTTGGTAAGGATATATTTTCTTATGCCAAAATCCACCTTCATTAGTGCGGGGATGAAGATTCAATTGCTTTCTTAAAGTATCAGCAGCTTTTTTATACTTTTCATCTTTCAGCTCGTCATAAAGTCTAAGCAGCACTTTTCCTGGAGTTATATTGTCAATATTAAAATCATACAGCTTGTAAGTTTTTATTGTACCATCAGCTTGGATATAATACTCCATATTCCTCTTCGCATAATCAAAATATTTTTGATTACCCGTGTGCTTCCACATTTGAAAAAATGCTTCGCACATTAATCCCTGTTCATAATTCCACTTATAACTTTTTGATTCGGTTTTATAGGCTATTGTATCATGGAACATTTTCATAAAATTATCAGCAATCATGGCAGAATAATATATTTCTTTTTTATGGTTCAGTGAGCTGCTGCAAGAATAAAATATTAGTAAACTGAAGAGAAGAAATATTATGCTATGAAGTTTCATCATTATTTTGGAAGATTGAACATTAATTATTCCTAAAAAAACTAATTAACCTACTTGGTCAGAATCATTTTCTTAGTCTGAGAAAAACTTTCCGAAAGGAGCTGATAGAAATAAACTCCTGATGTAAGATTATTTTCAGATGAAATATTGGAATTAAAAATCGCTTGATAATTTCCCGGTTCCTTTATTTCATTTACAAGGGTAACAACTTTATTGCCAAGTATATCGAATACTTTTAGACTTACTCGTCCTCTATTCGCAATTGAATAATAAATTGTAGTCGATGGATTGAATGGATTAGGATAGTTTTGTAACAAATCAAATTTTTCTGGGATTACATTCTCTTCTTCTTTTACTGGAAGAGGAGAATTAATTCCAGCGAGAGTCCAGTATGAAAAATCGTTTAATCCGGAAACTTCAACATAGTTTTCAGAAGTATTAACAGTTCCGCCCATTGAAAACCAAGAGTTGTTACTGCCATCGGGAGATTTATAAAACACTAATTCATTCTCAGGAATGCTGTTCAACTCAGATTCATCGTAGTAAAATCTTAATGTGGCATTTAATCCCGAGTTGTTTGTCGGCATAATATTGAATACTCTTTTCACGCCCTCATTACCCTGACCTGTTCCGGACGCATGTGTTCTTTCTACAGTAGTATTGCCAAGAATATTCGCAGAAGTTAAAACAGCACCTAATCCTCCAACATTTAACTCTGCTGGCACGCCAACATCCTGCGTGATGGTTAATTTACCGCTTGTCCCACCGACTGTATTACCAGAAGTTTCCGATAAAGCTGCATTGCTGCCGAGGGTTATTGTATTTCCATTTAAATCAAGATCACCAATTAGAGTTTGAATGTTTTCATTTACTGTAAGATTTCTATCAAGTATTATTCCTGTAGGATTATTTACTGTAAATCCTCTTACCGTTAACGGTAATCCATCTCCGAGTTGTTGATCATTAGAACTTTTATACTCATAATCAGCTTCTTCACTAAATATTCTCTCTACAGAAACTCTAATGTTTCCAGACGACTCTGAGCTGCTAATTCCATCTATACTTCCAATTTTTAATGTCGCTCCGGGATTTAATTTAAATGAACCTGGTCCGTCAATAAATGAACTATCAACCATCTCGAGTGAACCGTCGACAACAAATTCCCCTGTAGTAGTTGAAGATGTACTCGTCCCCCATTTATTTGTATCAAGATCGAAAACAACTTTAGAGAAGGCACTTACAGTGTCATAGATAGCTGTGTTCATCTGAAATTTATTATCAAGGTTTACATGTTGAGTCACATTCCCAACAAAATTAAATGCAAACCATCCGAGAGTATTTGTTGCAACGGCACTGTTTTTATCCAGTGAAAAATTTCCCGCAAGATTAATAATTCCATTTCCCGGTCCGGAAGAAGTGCTTGTTCCAGCCTGTAATCTTCCACCTTGAACTATTAAATCACCACCAATATTAATTATTCCCAATCCTGCAGCATTTGCGCTGGAGAAGGGTCCTATTCTCGCCTCAAGATATGGTTCCTCTTCATCTATGACATACACATTTCCTAAAATATTCCAGATACCAACGAGATCATTAGCTCCTACATCAATACAAGAAAGAATTCCCCGATTAATAAAAACGTCCCCTTCAACTGTATGAGTTAGACTTCCACTTGCTGGCCGGACGCCTCTAAATACAACATTCGAAACTGAATTGTTGATAATTAAATTACCACGTATTATCAAATTTCCACCAGGTACACAACCAGCAGTTCTTTGTATTATCAAATTCCCAAATTCAAGATTACCCTCTCCACCCACAGTTCCACTTCCAATATGAACGACATAACTTTGCGGATCTAAAATTCGTTCACTGCCAGGAATTCTAGGATTAGTAGTTTGATTATAAAACCAGGCATCTGCTTCCAGTATAAGAGTTTCGGCAATATAAACTGTATCCACACTTGTGGCGAATTTTCC
This sequence comes from Ignavibacteriaceae bacterium, assembly GCA_041739035.1. GTDB lineage: Bacteria > Bacteroidota > Ignavibacteria > Ignavibacteriales > Ignavibacteriaceae > XYD12-FULL-36-8. Next base: position 7,190 of record JBGSOQ010000194.1, read on the forward strand.
ATCCGAGTAAACAGTTAACGATTTACACATTGCACCGATTGTAGTATTTACAGAATCTCCTCCTGATATGATAACATCGTTGGAAGCATTTGGAACAACTCCGCCAAGCCATGTGCCGGGATCGCTCCAAACACCGCCACCAGTACCATTGCTGAATATAGTTTGAGCAAAAGTGTTCCCCAAAAACAAGGAACTAATTACCAACAAAACCTGTAGTTTGCTTTTCATATAACACCTATAATTTTTTTATCGGAAGGGATGTGATGATTAAAGTAAAAAAATCACATCCCCTTATAAATAAAACAGCTCAAATAACTTATTTGAGAAGGATCATTTTTCTGCTTTGTGAAAATAGTTTATTTGATTCACTGACCGCAGTTAACTTGTAGACATATATTCCAGAAGTCAAATTCAAATCTTGAACACTAACTTGATAAGTATAATACCCAGCGGTTTGCTCCTCATTTACCAGCTCAGCAATTTTTTCGCCGATCAATGAAAAGATTTCAATTTTCACTTTCGAGTCTGCCGGAAGAGTATAATCGATATTTGTAACCGGGTTGAATGGATTTGGATAGTTCTGGCTTAAAGAAAATACTCGAGGCATTTCAGTAACTACATTTATTTCATTAGAGTAAGTAAAACTGCCATCAAAATCAATTTGCTTTAATCTATAAGAATAGGAACCATTTAATGCTGTAAATTTATCTTTGAAGGAATAATTCTGAGGAGTTATAGTACTGCCAACTCCATTTACAAAACCAACTTTTTCCCAGATTCTGTTTTCATTAGCTCGGAAAGAACGCTGAATTTCAAATCCATAATTATTAGTTTCGGTTGCAGTAGACCAATTTAGCAAAACATAACTTCCAGATACAGACGCAGTAAATGAGGTTAACTCAACGGGAATAAAATTATTTCCGGTTAAACCATTTGCTAAAACAAAATTACTGAAGGAAGTAAAATTTGTAGTAGATTCAATTGTACCAGTTGTGTTAGCAGTGCCAGAACCGCCAAGGTCTACCCAATTTCCAGCGCCGTCATCTTTTGCAATTCTTAGTTTAGCAAAATCAGTTACAAGATCATCAGCATCATAGCTTAATTTAACAGCAGCAGCAGTTACTGTTGCACCAGTACCTTTCGTGATTGTATAGTATCTTACATCGGATACTTTGTTTATGGATGATGGCAACGTATTTACCGGTGGTGCTCCATTAAACATCTCAACAGTATAAGTAGTAGCTATTGCTGAATCATGTGTAATTGTTAAATCAACAGGGCGATAAGCTAAATCTTTTCCAACAGGAAAACTCTTAGTTGTTGGCCCAATAGCATCAACCGATTGAGCCAACGGTCCATTAACGAAGCTTGATGAACTGCCACCGATTAAAGAACCTGCCCCAACTGTTAATAGATTAGTAGCATCAGTAGTTAGATTTCCGTTTGTTAGCGTAAAAATAACATTCGCACTAACAGTTTGCGAAACATCAATAGTCACTCCAGCAGGATTATTAACTACAACATCCAACACTATACTCCCGGTCGGGTTTGAAATATCTAATGAACCTGAACCAGACCAGCTTTGAGTGCTGGTTCCAACCAAGTTTAATGTAAAGGTGCCTGCGGAACCATCCTTTTGAACACCTATTTTTCCATGTTTTACTAGGTTGCCTTTGAGATCAATTATCCCAGTACCATAAGCAATAGTACCAGAGCTGCTTCTATACTGTACTTGACTTGCAGAGCCACTTGTGGTGCCTATGGTTAAATCACCTCCAACGATATATTGCCCGGTTCCTGAGTGAGGACCTGCACTTTCAAACAGGATCAATCTATTGCCCGAGTTATCACCGGTTAATGATAAATTCCCCCCAATATTCCAAGTACAGCTTGCAGTAGTTGCAGAACTTTGATTCACTGCGGAGATTCGAGCCGAAGTGCCTGGACCAACAATTACATTACCTGCAACAGTGTGAGTTACTGCCCCGGATGTGGCAGCTGTACCTCGAAATGTTGCGCTGGTGATTGAAAAATCACCATTAATAGTCAGATTCGCTGGGTTAGTAGTTGAAACACCACCAGAAGAACCAGTTGAATAAACCAGATTACCATAGGCCATATCGGTTTGCACGGTTGTTGTCCCATTATAAATAACCGTACTGGTGGGATCAAAACTCCATGATGTACCTGGAATAACAAGACCAGATGCATTCAGAGAAAGTGTTGCACCCGCATTTAAGGTTAGGTTTGCACAACTTCCTGCTGCTGCAAGGGTAACTGTATCAGTAGCCAAAATCACAACATTATCAGCGGCACCGGGTATAGTTCCACCTTGCCAAGTTGTTCCTGTATTCCAGTCCCCTCCGCCAGTTCCATTGCTTTGGATCTGGCTATAGATATTGGTTGTAAATACATACCCAACCAATATGATTAGAAGAGTAAAAAGATTTTTTTTCATAATATCACCCTTTTTATTTATTTGTATAATAAGTTGATTAGAAAGAAAAATTCAGAGAAATTCTCTGTACATTATCAAAGAAATCAAATTTTGAATAAGAATAACCTACCCCAAAATCATAATCAGAAATCGATGAGTTAAAGCCTAAGCCGGCAGACCATGATGCAACATCTCTATTAGTTTGATAACCTAAACGAACTGCAATCATCTGCTGGAATTTATATTCCAAGCCCATATTCACTCTTTCCGAATAATTATTAGGATGCAGGAAATCAACTGCTAATAAAACAGAATTTGATTCAGCATATTCTTCATCAATAACATCCATCAAATTCAAAGCTGCACCGAGAGAAAATAACAGCGGTAACTGTTCATCAATTTCTTCACGCTTCAAGCTTGTCGAGAAATTTCTTATTGACATTCCAAATGTAAATCCCTTATATCCGGTTGCATAACTGACACCCGCATCGAATACAAGCTTTGCGGCATTATTCTGTTTTACTGAAGTTCCAAAATTACTTTCACCTAAATTTTGCCCTGCAATCTTAATATTTCCACCGATAGAAAATGCCTCAGATATTGCTTTTGCGTAGGACAACCCAACAGAATAAGCCCCGACATTGCTCAAGTTTCCGTTATCTTTATAGCCGAGAGGATAATTTCCGCTTTCGCCGGGACTTACCAAGCTTGTTCCTTTAATATCACCATAATTAATAGTTAGGAGATTTATACCAACAACACCGTATAATCCAAGATTCCAAGCTGCGACACCGCTTAAGTAATTAATATCAGCAATCCAGCTTGTGTAGTTTAATGTAATATCAAATTCTGTAGTCATATTGGTTAAACCGGAAGGATTGTAAAACATGCTTTCAGAACCGCTTCCTATCGCTGTAAATGCTTCGCCTAAAGCACATGCTCTTGGAGAAGTGCCAACCAATAAAAAGTTCATTGTGCTTTGTGCAGTTTTATTCAAACCAATTTGCGGATAAATAATTTGAGTATTAATTACGAATGAAAAAACTAGCGAAATAAATAAAACTCTTTTTTTCATAACATATTCCGGCGGATTAACGAACCACAATAAATTTTTGGAAACTTAATTCACCATCAGG
>JBGSOQ010000264.1:0-12205 GCA_041739035.1 Ignavibacteriaceae bacterium
TAGCACCTGCAGAATCAATGGTGGTTAAGTAAGAAGTAAATTTATGAAGATCAATACCTGTGTAGTACATTTGATACCTCCAAAGTTAAAGTTTTGAATTATGATCAAATTTAACTTTTTACTTATTGGAAATATCAAGCAGTTGAAAGGTTTTGAAAAAGTTTTCCTTAATCCTGGAGACACTAAAACAATGACTTTTAAGCTGAATAAAGAACACTTATCTTTCATCGGATTAGAAAATAAGAGAATTGTTGAACCCGGTGAGTTTGTAGTATCTATTAGTGATATGAAGCAAAAATTTATTTTGGAATAAATGTCGCTATTCCGATCAATCTTTCGCTATATAAATTGTTAATGTTGCGATGAAAATACTAATTTGAAAAATAGCTCGTGAAAATAACCATTACGCCTTGTATTATTTTCGTGTTGATATCAACATTAAATCTGAGCTTGTCATACTCACAAGGATTTTTACACCGCCAAGATAAAAAAAATGTTGATGGCTCGGGGCAAGAAATTCTTCTAAAAGGAATTGGTTTAGGGGGATGGCTTTTACAGGAAGGCTACATGCTGCAAACTTCCAGTTTCGCTAATGCTCAATGGCAGATCAAAGCAAAAATTCTTGATCTGATTGGCGAAGTAAATACCGAACTTTTTTATGAAGCCTACAGAAATAATTATGTAAGAAAAATAGATATTGATTCGATTAAAAGCTGGGGATTTAATTCAATTAGATTGCCGTTCCATTATAATTTGTTTGCTTCAAATACCAATCCCCCCACTTTTCTGAACAAAGGCTTTGAGATAGTTGATTCGTTACTTAGCTGGTGCGAAGCAAATGAAATTTATCTTATTCTTGATATGCATGCAGCACCGGGCGGTCAAAGTGATGATAATATAAGTGATTACAATCCAGCATTTCTTTCTTTATGGCAAAGTGAGCAAAATAAAAACCTTACTGTACAAATCTGGAGAAAAATAGCAGAACACTACAAGGATAAAGAGTGGATAGGCGGGTATGATTTATTAAATGAACCCAAGTGGGATCTTCCTCCGAATAATCAACCTTTAAGAGATTTATATATTAGAATTACAGACACCATCCGAGCAGTAGATAATAATCATTTGTTATTTATAGAAGGGAATTGGTACGCAACTGATTTTAATGGCTTAACACCAGCTTGGGATGAAAATATGGCTTACAGTTTTCATAAGTATTGGAATAACAATAACCAGGGGACCATTCAGTATCTTCTTGAATTAAGAAATAATACGAATAGGCCTCTCTGGCTTGGAGAGACAGGCGAAAACTCAAATAAATGGTTTGTTGACTGTGTTGAGCTAATGAAAACAAATAACATTGGCTGGGCATGGTGGCCCCATAAAAAAATCGAATCCATTTCGGGTCCATTGTCAGCATACAAATCGGCGGGATACCAAACTTTACTCAATTATTGGAATGGAACTGGAGTCAGACCAAATTCAACCTTTGCATTTAGCGCGCTTATGGATCAAGCAAATTTGCTGCTTCTAGAGAATTGCAAATATCAAAAGGATGTTATTGATGCGTTAATGAGACAGCCAAATAATAGTGCGACAATTCCTTTTGCTGATAATCAAATCCCGGGAAAAATTTATTCTACGAATTATGATTTAGGTAAGATGGGCGCGTCATACAACGATGCAGATTTTCAAAATGTCGGAAGCAATGGTGTATGGAACAGCGGGTACAGTTATAGAAATGATGGAGTTGATATTGAAAAGTGTAATGATTTACTCTCAAATGGTTTCAATGTTGGTTGGATAAATACCGGTGAATGGCTGAAATATTCAGTTAACGTGGGTCAAAGTGGTCATTACAGTATTAATCTTAATATTGCAGCACCAACCTCCGGCGGAAAAATCCTGTTATACCTTGATGGGCAGATTCTAACACCAGTTCTGGATGTTCCTGCTACAGGAGGATGGCAAAATTGGCAACAAATTACTGCGCAAAATATTTTTATTTCTGCGGGTTCACATAACCTTCAATCCAGTTTTTTCTTTGGAGGATTTAATATTAGCCACATGGAGTTTGTTCTCGTTTCCACTGATATTCAAGATGACTCTCCTATACCTTTATTGTTTAATTTAGAACAAAATTACCCCAATCCGTTCAATTCTTCTACAATTATTAATTATTCACTCTCTGAATTTTCTCAAGTTACAATAACACTTTTTGATATTCTTGGAAGAGAAACGGTTATATTGGTTAATGAAGCTAAAGAACCGGGGAATTATAGTGTAAATTTTAATGCTGATAAATTGTTATCCGGTGTTTACATTTACAGCATGAAATCTGGAAGTTATTCCAGTATCAAAAAGTTAATTCTACTAAAATGAAAAAAATATTATTACTGTTTCTTCTCTTTTATTTTATTACTTTTTCGCAAGAAAGAAATTTCTCAACTGATATCAATATAGAAACCAATCTCGTTGAATTTACTTCTTCAAACCTTCCAATTGTTGTAATTAATACTAATGGTCAACAAATTATGGATGACTATAAAATTATTGCCGATATGGGAATAATCTATAATGGCGAAGGTGTCCGCAATTATCTAACCGATCCATTCAACAATTACAAAGGTAAAATTGGAATTGAAATAAGAGGTTCATCATCACAAATGTTTCCTAAAAAACAATATGCGGTGGAAACAAAAGATGCATACGGTAGTGATTTAGATGTTTCTCTCCTCGGATTTCCGCCAGAAGAAGATTGGATATTGTACGCGCCTTACAACGATAAGAGTCTAATCAGAGATGTTTTAGTTTACAAATTAGCCAATGATATGGGTCGTTATGCCAGCAGATCAAAATTTTGCGAGCTTGTATTAAACAATGAATATATGGGAATTTATGTTTTATTTGAGAAAATAAAACGTGATATAAATCGAGTAAACATTAAAAAATTAGATCCCACGGATATTTCAGGCGATGCTTTAACTGGCGGCTACATCATTAAAATTGATAAAACCGATGGCGAAAATAATGCCGGATGGAATTCAACTTATCTTCCTTTCACAAATGCTCAATCAAAAATTTTGTATCAATATCATGTACCCAAACCCGATGAAATTGTTCAGCAGCAGAGAAGTTACATTCAGAATGTAATTTTTAATTTTGAAACTGTGATGATGTATAGTTCTGATATTGCTGATTCGGCAACAGGGTATCCTAAATATATTGATACCGATTCGTTCGTTGATTTCATATTAATAAATGAGTTAGCTAAGAATGTTGATGCTTATAGGCTAAGCACCTATTTATATAAAGATAGAGATAGCAGGAATCCTAAATTATTTGCCGGGCCTGTGTGGGATTTTAATCTTGCATTTGGAAATGCTGATTATCATGCTGGCTGGCTGACAACTGGCTGGGAGCTTGAATACCTGACCACTCCCCAAAACATGTCCGGTGAATATTTTTTAACCCCTTTCTGGTGGAAGAAATTATTTGAAGATACTCAATTCAGAAATAAATTATATACAAGGTGGCAGAATCTCAGACCGAATGTCTTAAGCGTCACGAGAATAATAAATTATATTGATTCGCTCACACAATTACTTGATGAATCTAAGGTTCGAAATTTTGAAAAGTGGCCCGTAATTGGTGTTGAATTATGGCCTAATTATTTTGTCGGAAATACATACGAGGAAGAGATAGGTTATTTGAAGGGTTGGATAGCAAACAGAATTTATTGGCTGGATGATAATATGGTTGGTGAACCAACTGAGATAAATGATTCGAAAGATCAAATTCCCTCCGATTTTTCTCTTGAACAGAATTTTCCTAATCCGTTTAATCCGAGCACAAGAATTAAGTTCACAATCATGGCTTTCCCCAATCCCTCCTCCGTGAGGAGTCCTTTGGACAAAGGAGGGACTTTAGTCCAGATTAAAATTTATGATATTCTAGGTAATGAGGTCTCAACATTAGTAAATGAAGAAAAATCTGCTGGAAATTATGAAGTGGTATTTCATGCCAACGATGGACTAGCAAGCGGAATTTATTATTGCTTCATGATGGCTGGAGATTTTGTTGATACTAAAAAAATCATTTTACTTAAGTAGCCAATTGTTTAAATCTTTTCTTGATGTATTTTTGTACAAGTCCCTAAATTTAAAATAATTGTTTCAAAATTTTGGAAGAATCTTATGAAAAAAATATTCCTTCCCATTTTAATAATCATTTTTATACAACTTATATCTGCCCAATCCTATGAAATCATATCACCCAATAATATTCTTAAGCTCAGCTTTAAAGTAGAAAACGGAATTCCTTCTTACGGTCTTTTCCGATTAGACAAAATGGTGATCAAACCATCAAAAATGGGCTTTTTATTGAAAGATACAGAATCGCTAAACGGTAATTTTAAGATCAAATCCGATGTACAAAATTCTTTTGATGAAACCTGGACTACTGTTTGGGGTGAACAGAAATATGTTCAAAATAATTATAACGAATTAAGAGTGTCGCTTATTGAAGATACAAAATCACCCAGAAGTTTCGATATTATTTTTCGTGTTTTTGATGATGGTATTGGTTTTAGATATGAATTCCCGGTTCAAGATAATCTGCAATATTTCGTTTTATCAGAGGAACTCAGTGAGTTTAGTCTAACTGGAGATCACAAATCATTTTGGATTCCCGGTGATTATGATTCCCAAGAATATACCTATACAACATCTAAACTGAGTGAGATAGATGCAAGCATAGGAAGAAATTTTGATGATATTATCGTTAAATCATTGATAGCCGACAACTTTGTTCAAACTCCTTTGATGATGAAGACAGATGATGGTCTGTGCATTAACATTCACGAAGCTGCATTGCTTGATTATCCTGTTATGTACTTAACGGTTGATAAGAAAAATTATAAACTAAAATCACATCTAGCTCCTGATGCTGTAGGAAACAAGGCGTATCTTCAAACACCGTGTAAAACTCCTTGGCGGACAATAATTGTTTCGGATAAGGCTGAGGATATTCTTGCTTCAAAACTGATACTGAATTTAAATGAACCGACAAAAATTGAAGATGTCAGCTGGATAAAACCGCAAAAGTACATTGGTATTTGGTGGGAAATGCATGTTGGTTACGCAACGTGGAATTATTCTGACATTAAAAATGTAAAGCTTAAGGACATGGATTGGAGTTCTGTAAAACCAAATGGTAAGCATGGTGCAACAACTCAACGTACTAAACGTTATATCGATTTTGCTGCTCAGCACGGTTTTGATGCCGTCTTAGTTGAAGGCTGGAATGTTGGTTGGGAAGATTGGTTCGGCAATTGGAAAGAGGAAGTTTTTGATTTTGTTACTCCTTATCCGGATTTTGATGTTGAGGAACTCAGTACGTATGCTAAGCAAAAAGGGGTTAAGATAATAATGCATCACGAAACCTCTGCATCAGTTACTAATTATGAAAGAAGAATTGATGGAGCATTTGATTTAATGAAAAAGTACGGTTATAATGCGGTAAAGACTGGCTATGTTGGCAGAATAATTCCGCGAGGTGAACATCACGATAGCCAATGGATGATTAATCATTACACACGAGTTGTAGAAAAAGGTGCCGATAAAAAAATTATGGTCAATTCCCATGAATCTGTGCGCCCAACCGGCTTAAGTCGGACTTATCCAAATTGGGTTGCAAGTGAAGCTGCACGCGGAAATGAATTTAATGCGTGGAGCGATGGTAATCCTCCGGAACATGAAACAATACTCCCATTCACTCGTTTGATGGGTGGTCCAATGGATTACACTCCCGGTATTTTTCAAATAAAAATTGACTATTATGATAAGAACAGAAAGAATGCTCAAGTTCATTCAACTATTGCAAAACAGTTAGCACTTTATGTAACAATGTACAGCCCATTGCAAATGGCTGCCGATCTTCCGGAAAATTACGAGAGATTCCCCGATGCGTTTCAATTTATTAAGGATGTTCCAGTAGATTGGGAAAAAGCAAAAATAATTGCTGCAGAACCTGGGGATTATATTGTTATTGCCCGAAAAGAACGGGGAGGAGAGAATTGGTTTATCGGTGCAATAACTGATGAACAAGAAAGATCGTTCGATATAAAACTCGATTTTCTTGATGATAAAAATTACTCAGCAACTATTTATTCAGATGGTGATGATGCTGATTGGAAAGACAACCCTATGTCGTATCAAATTAAATCTTTAGAGATAACAAAAAAGAGCAAGATCAATTTACGATTAGCGCCCGGAGGCGGAACGGCGATATCTCTAGTCGTTAAAAAATAAGCTATCTAAGTACATTTTGAAGTTTGTTATTTGGATTTGAGACTGATAGGTCGTCAAGGGCTCTACATTGCTGGCTTTCATTATATCCTCTACTAATGTTATTTTCGTATAGCATTTATCCAATAAATTTTTTTAATAATGCTCGAATATTTGCAGTTTAAAAAATCTAATCTTAGTGAAGAAGAATGGGACAGCTTTGTTGATCAGTCAGACAACGGAACTCTTTTTCACAAACGGGCTTTTCTAAATTATCATCCTAAGGGCAGATTTAATGATGCTTCCATTTATGTAACAAAAAATGGGAAAATACTTTCAGTGCTTACTGCTGCTGTGATTGAAAGGGATGGAAAGAAAATTCTTGCTTCACATCCCGGTGCAAGTTATGGTGGTTTTGTTTATGATTCTGATCTAAACTTCAAAGAGGCTCACGATCTGGTTGACATGCTGCTGGATTATGGAAAATCATTAAAAGTTGATCGAATTCAGCTCACTAGTCCTCCAATAATTTATCAAACAAAATATTCCAACTACTTTGATTTTGCTCTTTACAGAAATGGGTTTACCTATCTTAAGCGGGATGTATCAAGCATAGTTCAACTTGATTTTAATAAGGATAAACTTTTTGACACATATCGAGCAGAGGCTCGAACGGCAACCAAGAAAGCAATGAAGCAGGGAATTGAAATTGCCGAATGTGATTTGTTTGATGATTATTATGAAATTCTGAAGAAGAATTTAAAGCTTCGACACAATGTAAATCCGGCTCACACACTTGACGAATTGAAACTTCTCAAAAAAATGTTTCCTACTAAAATTCGTTTGTGGGGTGCATTTCTTAAGGACAAGCTCACAGCGGGTGTTTGTAATTTTTCAGTTAACACAAATGTTGTTCTGGCATTTTACATCAGCCATGATGAAGCCTACCAGGAATATCGTCCTGTTAATCTTTTATTCTACGAGATTATGAAACAATATCAGCTTGAAGGATATCGTTTTCTGGATTTTGGAATTTTTACAGTGAACATGGAACCTAATTGGGGATTAGGACGATTCAAGGAAAACTTTGGTGCCCGAGGAATATTTAGAGATACTTTTTTCAAAGATCTTTAATGCTGAAAATACTACATCTTGCTCCGATTAATTTTGCCGGCGTTCCATACAGCTTTTACGATATGCATAATAAGTGCGGTGATCATTCGAGATTAATTACCTATCACAAGAATCAGCGTAACTTCCCGGAAGATCTTTGTCTTAATTTCCCTTTACCTGATTTTTCATTAGCAAAATATTGGCGGAAAGAAAAAGTTATTCACAGAGAGAAGACCAAAACATCTTCGTCTCCGTATTTCAAACCAAAGAATGTTTTTGAAAAACTATACTTCACTGCTTACGATTTTTACAAAAAAGAAAAAGTATTTTCTCTTATTGATCGGCTTAGTTTGGACGAATTCGAAATCATACATTATGATTCCGGATTAGATTTTTTCCGTAACTCAAGGCTTGCTAAAATTTGGAAGAAGCAAGGGAAGAAGATCGTTTGCTGCTTTTATGGAAGTGATTTAAGAGTTCGTGGGATTATCAAAGAGATGGATGAATTATCTGATTTGAATATCACATCCGAATATGATCATCTCGAACTCAAATCCGATTTGGAATATATCTTTTATCCTTACGATCCTTCAGAACTGCCGGCTAAAGTTAAAACCGATGATGAGAAGATGATAACAATTGTTCATTCTCCAACGAATCGTCAGTTTAAAGGAACAGATTTAATTATTTCTGTAATCGAAAAAATTAAGAAAGTCAGAAAAATCAATTTTCTTCTTCTTGAGAACGTTGCACGTGATGAGGTGCTTAGATTAAAGAGCAAAAGTAATATTTGCATCGATCAAGTGGGCGGAACTATGGGCGGAACAGGTTATGGTAAGGCTGGTCTGGAAACTTTAGCTATGGGTATTCCAACAATTACAAACATGACGAAGGAATATGAGAATTGGCTCCCGGAAAATCCTTTTGTTGTTGCAAACAACGGTGAAGAGTTGTATACAAAACTGCTGGATTTAATTGATAGTAAAAATCTTCGTGAAGAGTTCGGATTGAAAGGGAAGTCGTGGGTAATTAAATATCACGGTTATGAATCTGTTAACACCAGATTAAAAGAATTATACAAAATGAAAAACATTATCTGATGCAAAAAAGCGGATTGTTTGAAGCAACAGCATGGTACGGAATTGGGAATTTATTTGTCCGTGTTGTTGGCTTCATTTTGCTGCCGTTGTACTCTAACCTAATTCCTGTTGAACAATTCGGCATCTATTCATTGATGATGTCCACCTATGCTATTGCCGGAGTTTTTTATCAATTCGGGATGATCACCTCTCTCACAAATTTCTATTTGAAGGAAAGTGATACATCGAGACGAAAAATAATTTTCTCCACCGTCATCAATTCAATCATTATTTTAGGGATTGTTCTCACAATAATTGCTTTCTTAATCTCGCCATTTCTAACGCAAAAAGTTTTAGGATCGAACGAGTATTTCAGTCTTTTTATTCTGCTGTTCGTAATAATTTTTCTTGAAACGATATCCAATTATATTTTACAATTATTTAAAACGCTGGAGCTGTCTAAGAAAGTAGTTATTTATCTTTTTGTCAGTGCAGTCGTGAATTTGCTTTTGAATATTTGGTTTGTTTATGGATTAGGAATGGGTATAAAAGGAATTATATATGCGCATTTGCTTACTTCTTTTCTGGTTTTTGTTTTATTACTCCCGCTGATTAAGCACAGCTACACTTTTAGCATAAACAAGAAAATTTTACTATCAACGTTTCTTTTTGCTTTACCCCTATTTATATCTGGAATATTCTCATCGGGAATGGATGTAGCAGACAGGTTTATACTTGATCATTTTTTAGGAAAGAAGGAAGTCGGCGAATACAGTTTTGCTTACCGATTAGCTATGATTACAAATATTTTTGTGATTTCATTCCGGGCAGCGTGGACACCATATGCTCTAAATCACTATAGGGACAAAAATTATCAAGAAGATTTCGGCAAAATATTAATTAAAGTACTGGCAATCGGGGCGTTCATTCTTCTAACGGTTTCTTTTTTTGCTGATGATTTATTTGAAGTAAAATTACTTGGTAAGAATTTATTCAGTCCGGTATATAAAAATGGATTAATAATTTTACCTTTTGTCGTAGTCGGTTACATATTCAGTTCATTAGCTTCATTCTATTCAGTTTATCCATTTGTAAGCAAAAAAAGTTATCATTTTTTAATTTCTGATGGTATCGGTTTAGCCACTAATCTTGTTTTGAATTTCGTACTCATCCCATTACTCGGTTTGTTGGGTGCAGGGATTTCAACTTGCATCAGTTTTTTCATTTCTGCAGGGTACCTGTATCTCATTTCCGAAGGCAAGATCGAAATAGCATACCAAAAGAAAGAGATGATAGTGACAATTCTAGCAGGTACTTCAATCCTTATTTTAGGGATCGTATTTAACTATTTTGTTTTGCAGATAGCCTTAGTCCTAATTTACTTACTGATAGTTGAGTATGTATTGAAAATAAAAATATCAAAGCTTTTCAGAATTGTGCAATGAGTTGATCAGCGAAATTAACTTGCCAGATTCCTTCTCCCAGTTATATCTTTCTTCTATTAAAGTTCTAGCATTATTTGAATGTAATGTTAGCAGCCCTTTATTTTTGTAGTATTTTTCAACGGTCTTAATAATCTCAGCTAAATCATTCGGATCAACCAGAAATCCACATTCCTCAAATTCAATCCCACGCTTGATAGGCTTTATGTCTGAATAAATGAACGGCTTTCCACATGCCATATACTCAAAGATTTTAATTGGCAAAGAATTATTATAAATAAAATTTCTTTCCCTGAGATCAAAGCAAAGATGTGCATTTGATAATTGATTAGAAATTTGGGAATACTCAAACCATCCGCAAATTTCCACTTCAATTTGATCTGCCTTCTGAATCAGTTCTTTAATACGCCTCTCCTCAATTTGTGATTCAAATTTACCTACTAATTTCACTTTAATTCTCAACTCTTTATTTAACTTAGCCATACCTCTAGCTGTTTCGAGTAATTGTTTTATCCCGCGATCTAATTTTAATAATCCGGCATAACAAAGTATTAATTCATCATCATTAAAAATAGGAGGTGAGAAATCAAAAAATTCCAAAACCGGGTAATAAGAAATGATTTTCTTTGCTTTGCACGGGGCAATTAAATCATACCGTTTTTTCTTTCCTTTTTCACCTATAATGATCACATCACTTAAATTTGCTGCATAAACATTAAAAATGAACAGCCTTAGATAAGTATTTATTTTCTTAATACCAGAAAATTTGAATGCTACATTTTCCGGATACCATTCAGTCACATCATAAACTATTTTAACTTTTTTATTTTGCTTTCGAATTCGATTTGCGGCTAATATTGGCAGTGGTTCACAGCAAATTATTAAATCAGGCATTGTACACTTCAAATACCCTTCAAATTTGCTAACCTTTTCGGATTTCTTTAAGTTGCTTCCGTTAAATCCTATGATCTGAATGTCGTCTTTTATAATATCTAATGAATCATCAACCGTTGAACAAATGATAGATACTTCATATCCATTTTTGTTCAGTGATCTGGCAAATTTATAAAAGATTCTTTCATCAAGAAAAGGATGTCCCGAAGTAACAATTGATACTTTCTTTTTCATATTCAAATCTAAGAAATTGAAGTGAGTTCAGACAAGCAAAAAAGAATTTTAATTATCCGTCCTGACAGAATTGGGGATGTTGTGTTGTCAACACCAATTCCGCGCGAATTAAAAAATGCCTATCCTGATTGTTATATCGGCGTGCTGTTAAGGGAATACACTAAAGATATTTATGTCAATAATCCAAATGTTGATAAAATATTGATTGATGCGGGGAAAAAAGATCTTAGTTACAAATTTCAATTGATTAAGGAAATCCGCTCGCACAATTTTACACATGCTTTCATGCTTTTGCCTACTGAAAGAATGAACTGGATTCTGTTTTTTGCGGGAATAAGATATAGAATTGGAGTCGGACATAAATTTTACCAATTCATCACGAACACAAAAAGTGTTTACCGCAGGAAATATATTCCATTGCGGCATGAAGCAGATTATTGCATGGACATGATCAGAAAAATCGGGCTCGAATCTGATATGTTAGATGCAGAAATATTTCTAAGCGATGAGGAAAAACGAAATGTAAACTCACTAAAAGAAAAAAATAAAAAGGGAAAGAAATTCTTAATTGGAATCCATACTACAAGCGGCAACTCGGTTCCAAATTGGAAAGTACAGTCATATTTTGACCTTATAACTAGACTAAAATCGTTGAAAGATGTTCAGGTAGTAATCACAGACTTACAAATTCCCGAAGAAATAAGAAATATTGATGGAGTAGAATATCCTCAACAAAAAACACTGAGGGATTTAATTCATATAGTAGCTGGTTTGGATTTACTAATAGCTTCCAGTACCGGACCAACTCACATTGCGGCTGCCCTTAAAGTACCTACATTAAACATGTTTTGCCCGCTGCCAGCTTGTTCACCTGAATTATGGAGTCCAAAAGGAAACAAGACTCTAAACATTTTGCCAGATGAAAATTATTGCGGGAAAGTTTGCTCCGGAAATCCAAAGCAATGTTCTTTTGAAGGCGAGGGAGGTATAAGTGTTGAGAAAGTATTTGAGGAAGTAGCAGACTTTCTTAACCAAAAAACGATCACCAATTGATCATCTCCCTAAGTTCCTTTGTTATTTGACGTGATAATCGAATAAACTTTAAAATGGAAAGCCTACGACAGCTACTCAATGCACATATTTACCTTTTTTTTTA
>JBGSOQ010000290.1:0-2715 GCA_041739035.1 Ignavibacteriaceae bacterium
GGTAAAGGTGTAGTAGCCGGTCACTATAGCTGTGTTTCCATTGTAAATCTGAATTTCAGAATCCTGCTGATGATAATTAACATATGCAAGTAATGCCGTTCCTTCAATAAAATTTTTCCACATTTCAGCATTATGCCGCAATGGTGAAACTACGTATGGGAATTCTGTATTATCAGCAACAAAATTTGAAAAATAAGTTTTGAAATCATGTTTATTAAAAGCTTCAATATTATTGTTTAGTGCTTTCATTACATCCTCTTTATCGCCTGCAAGAGAGCTGCTTGCAAATGCTGCAAACAAAAAAATGATAGCTGCGATTTTAAAATGTTTCATTGTTTTCCTTTATTTAGTTAATTAATAGATTTTTTAAGAATGCAGAAGCGGTTTCAGAAGTAAAATAAATAGTCATTGCGAGGATCCCGCTTAATCGGGAGACGAAGTAATCTGATATTTTAATAAAAACGAGATCACTTCTCCCCCCGCAGTGGCGGGGGAATCGTGATGACACACAGTCTTTTCAGTTAGCTTCTTGATTAATTTTACTTATGGTGCAACTACTTCGCTGTAAATTTCATCGGAATGTTTTCCGGTGAAAAATTTATTGTAAGCATCGTTGAATTTTTTTCTGTCTGCACTGGTTGTCCATGCACTCATAAAAAGCTCATTTATTTTGTCGTTAGCTTTTTCAATGTCACCCCAAGATTTTACTTCCATCATTTGAATAAAATCTGTGTTGTTATGACCCCAAAAGTGACGAATAACTTTGTAGCTTACGATGTAGTCGTTTTTGGCAAAACATTTTTCTGAGTATAGTGCGGATAGTGAATCTAATTCTCTATTCGATCCTTCTTTTGGAAATGCTCTTTCAAAAGTAGTTACAACAAAAATGTTGCCTTGATTATCTTGCGCCATTGCTGGAGTATCCAATAATGCAAAAACCGTAACCAGAACAAGAACTGCAAATAGTGCTTTCATCTTCTTTCCTTTCAGATGATTGTGTTTGAGATAGTTAGTTAGTTTGATTTACCCCTGAGGGTGAAATTACACAGTAGTATGAGCAGCTTCTTCAACAAAATAAATTGAGGGCATACCCACCACGCCGGCTTTTTTCATCGCCTCTTTTATGCTATCTGATTGAGCGAACTTTTGAGCATTCGCTAAGCTATCCCATTCAAGCAAAGTAAAAACTTCATTTGGATCATTTGTACTTCGGAATATTTTTCCGCCCAGCGAGCCGGCTTCAGAGCGTAAAGATGAATGTGCATCGAAGACGGACTTCCATGATTTATAATCTTCGACTTTGTGATGAACTAGAAAATGTGCCATTGTATTGTTCCTTTTTATTTAATTGATTGTTTAATTATAACAGGCAGATATTGCGCTGCCTGTTCATAAAACTTTAGCTTTTGCTAATCATCGTTCTTAACTTCACCGCCGTGATCACCGACAAGCATCCAGGTACCATTCTTTTTCATTAGGATATCCGTCCAGCGACCTTTCGCAGTAGTTGGTTTTCCATCTGAGCTTTCAGTAACCTGAGTATAGTAGTAATGCACGTATGCAAAATCTCCGTTTACCCATATTCTGGCAGGTGTTAAAACATTAAACTGGTTTTTCGTTTTAGTAGAAAAGTACTTTCGAGATTTTAAAGCATCCTCTCTTGTTCCCGGAGCTTCGTTACTGTAAGACCAGCCGAGATATGAATCATCAAAGTATTTAAAGTCCGCGAGCGGATCATTGTTATTTATTTCCCAGTATTTTTCAACACCGGCCCACACTTCTTTTTGCTGGGCTGACCATTGCTGTGCGTAGTTTTTCCCGCTAAGGAAAAGAACTGCAAATAGAATCAGTCCAAAGATTTTTGTTGTTTGTAACATAGTACGTTCCTTTTTGTTCAGTTGTTTGAATAGATCTTGAATTATTTTTTACTGACCGCTGAGCCACTGCTCAAAACTTTTATTTGTTTCGCCTTCAGGATAAATCCAGTCCGGTTTAAGCCTTAAGCCGGTACTGCTCCGCCAAATAAAATCCATTGCGTTACTTACATCTGTTTCATTTATAATTTTTATTATGAATAAATCTTTTCCAGTCAGTTCAATTCTTTTCACTTCGGATGCAATATTTAGAGCAAGCATTGCATTCTGTATTACATCAACTTGTCTTTTATCATAAGTTGCCCAAACCACTCCATCTCTACCCGAAATGAACTGCTGTTCATCATAGGAAATTGTTAGTTCAATGCTGCTGCCAAAAGGAATTTCGGGTGAAATATTTTCGTCCAAATTCTTTAATTCCACAGTTTTTTCGTTTTCCAGCTCAATTTTGCAGGTATCGCTGTAAATTCCTTTAATTTTTATCATTTTCAATGTTTTACTTCCGAGTCAAGCATAAATGGTGGAAAATTATCACTGCAAAAATAGTTTTTAGTAATGCGCTTATCTTGTACTTTCAATTCAAATGTTAGGACTTTTGGCGCATGCGAGGTTTTTGTGCGAATCGGCAATGCAAGAGAACGAGAAAAATCATATAAAAAAGCCCGCTTTAAGGCGGGCATTTCTAATGTATCACTAAGAACGTAATAAAATCAACTACTCTTATTCAGCTTGTTAACCTTTATTTTTTACCTGTTGGAGTTAATTGTATTTTACGTTTTTCCTGGTCATTTTTTGCATTATAGGATCCATTCAGAAAAGCATTAAGGTTATATGCCTTGCC
>JBGSOQ010000311.1:0-3161 GCA_041739035.1 Ignavibacteriaceae bacterium
TACCGGGGCTGACTCAAGTATCCGAAAGCGCAGAGCTTTACATTCGCGGAGGTGATCCGATCGAGTCTCTCACAATGATTGATGGCGCTGTTGTTTATCATCCTTATACTTTTGAATCTGCTTACGGCGGCATCTTTTCCAATCTAAGTCAAACAGTTGTTAAGGGAATGTATTTCTCAAGCGGCGGCTTTTCTTCTAAATACGGGAACGCACTATCTGGTGTTCTTGATATTGAAACGCGCAATCAGCCTGCTAACAATAAATATCAGCTTGGACTTTCATTAGCCAATGCATCTCTTTCGGTTGATTTCCCAATTGAAAAAGAAAAGTTCGGATTGTACTTTGACATTAGGCAAAGCTTTACGAAACCAATTTTCTGGTTGAACGGCGGGGGTGACCGCTTAGTTGCAACCCCGGCATCCAAAAACGGAACCGGCGGGATTGTTTATTCATATTCGCAAACAGGCAGATTAAAACTGTTCGGAATAATTGCTGATGACGAGCAGGGAGTAAAAGTTGAGCGCGCAGAATATACAGGAACCTTCAATGGAAACTCAAAGAATTATTTCGTCAATCTGCAGAACACGGATATTCTTCTTGGATTTATGGTAATGAAGAATAGTCTTGCCTACAACAAATACTCCAATGAGTGGAAATTGGGTTTGCTGGATTTGACTAAGACGGATTATGTTTATTCTTTTAGAAACGATTTTGAAGTATCGGTAAGTTCATCAAACAAAGTATTACTTGGCGGCGAATATGAAAGTAGAGAAGTAAATTTCCTTGGAAAAATCCCCGATGAAGATTTCAATATTAAACCTGATGGACAAGTAAAAATAATTGATGCATCGTTCAACGGCGGAAGATTCGGGACGTACGCCGAATTACAATCAGCGAATCCTTTTAGTTTAAATAATTTTTCTTTTACGGCTGGTGTAAGATATGACAGAATTGCAGGATTGAATCTAAGCTGGATAGATCCGCGCGCAAGTCTAGGTTACCGGCTAAGTGATAAATCAACATTAAAATTCGGATGGGGAATTTTTCATCAGCTTCCTGATCCAAGACTTTTCCAGCCTGTTGATGGAAATCCAAACTTAAAATCTATGCGGGCTGAGCATTTCATTCTTTCTTATGATTACAACCTTGATGAACAGAATTCTTTCCGGCTGGAGTTGTATCACAAAAAGTATAATGATCTTCCAAAAGAAAACCCCGTTTTAAATTACGATAACAGCGGAAACGGCTTTGCAAATGGCGTCGATGTTATTCTTAAAGGAAATTTGCCTTTAAATATAAACGGATGGATCTCTTACGGATACATAAACACAAAAAGATTGTGGATGGACTTTGATAAACTTACAGGCAGCTCGTTCGATATTACTCATAATCTTACTTTGGTTCTGAAATATAGTTTATCGGATTCGTGGCAGATTGGCGTAAATGCTAAATATGCAACCGGCAGACTATATACACCGATTGCTTCTTCACAATACAGAGATGACCTAAAGATTTATGAGCCGGTTTATGCGCCAACAAATTCAAACAGATATCCTGATTACAAACGTGTAGATATCAGACTTACTTACTTCAATCAACTATTTGGAAATGTTCCTTTTGTCGCTTACATGGAAGGATTAAACATTATGAATTTCCAAAACATTTTTGGCTATACTTACTCTCCTGACTATTCAGAGCGAAAAGAGATTCAAAGTTACTTTGGAACAAGAATGCTTGTGTTTGGTTTTATGGTAACGCTATGAAACGACTATCGTGATAATAAAATATTGAAAGTTTGTTTTTTAAGGGAAGATTAGTTTCTGGATACTGGATGCAAGATGCTGGATACTAGACACTAGATACTAGATTCCGGATAAATTGGATAGAGCTGATTTGATTTTTTTTATTCAATCAATCATCCATTCCCGCCAGACTTTTAAGCCTATGGCTTAAGCGGACAGGCATTCTCCAAAGGAGTCCTTCGGACATTCAAGGTAGGATAATCCGCCTCAAGTTAATTTAACAAACAAGCGCCAACCCACGCTCACATTATACCCGTCGGCTGGTTTTTCTTTGCACGTTCTAAAACTAATTGTATTCGTTTTTGTTTCGCCTCTTCACGCTTGGCATAATTAACATAAAATATGTAAGTGTTCTGATAACTCTTGCCGAAGTTTTGGAAGTTATTCCACGCTTCTTTGTCGGACATTAAAACTTTTTTCATCTCTGTGGACATTTCGTTGTCGAGTCGAGATGTTGTATATGCATTATCCCACCAGCCGCTTTTCTTTGCAGCTTTAATTTTTGCTAAACCGGCATCCGTCATTTTACCCAGCTCAATCATTTTCTCGGCTCGTTCTTTATTCACCTTGGACCAAATGCTCTTCGGATTTCTTGGAGTGTAGCGCTGCGCATGCTTTTCATCGTCAATGCGTTTTACGATGCCGTCAATCCAGCCAAAGCAGAGAGACTCCTCTACTGCTTCAGCATAACGCATACATTTTTTCTTTGTATGAACTTTGTAAAACAGCAGCCAGAGTTCAAATTTCTTATCGTGGTTTTTCTCCAACCACTTGCGGAATTCATTGCGGGTTTTAAAGTGTTTTGGGTTTGTAATTTGCATGGTGATCTCTCTAGTCATGCTGAACTTGTTTCAGCATCTTTAAATTACTTACAATAAAAAAAATTAGATCCCGAAACAAGCCTGCCTGCCGGCAAGGCAGGTTCGGGATGACATGTAAAATCATTCAATCATTCGGTGTTGGTTCCGTTGGCGTTGGGTTTTTTTTTTGTCTGCCGGCATTTTTGAGAGCTTCCTTCAAGAGAAATTCAATTTGAGCATTGATGCTTCTCAATTCATCAGCAGCCCATTTTTCAAGGGCGGAATAAATACCTTCATCTATTCTTAGCAGAAATTTTTTCTTCTCAGCCATAATCTTTACGAAGATCTTCGTCTTTTTTTATTATTCTCGATGTAAAATATCAGCAATAATATCCAAGGATGCTTGTCTAGAACTTCTGATCTTTTTTCAATTTGAATTTCATACTTTGTTTTAATGTTCATTTTTCTGTTCAGCAGAATTAACCGCGATTCATAATTATCTAGGATTTCGATGCTTGATCTGAAAAGATTTGAAGCAAGCCAAAGACTTTCGCCTCTT